>NZ_JBJMQP010000145.1:0-71458 GCF_045802625.1 Hyalangium sp.
CCATGCTGCCCAACGCGGAGGACGCGGCGCTGGCGTTCGCGGAGGTCTTCTACGCCATCGACTACGTGCACGACACGAAGGGCACGGCGGGCTTCCGCACCATCATCCAGGAGCTGCGCAACGGGCAGACGGACCGCAAGGCGGTGGAGGCAGCCATGGGCATGCCCTTCCCGCTCTTCGAGAAGTCGTGGCTGGCGTTCACCAAGAAGCAGTCCTTCCCCAAGGAGCTGGTGCCGCGCGAAGAGGTGGTGCTGAAGGAGCAGGCCAAGGGCAAGGACAAGGAGGATGCGAAGAAGGGGCGGGAGATCTCCTTCGGCGACTTCGAGGAGGTGGAGGAGCTGCCCGCGCGCAAGCTGGCGCACCTGGGCGAGGTGCTGCGCGAGCGCAACCGCACCAAGGCCGCGGCGGCGGAGTACGCCAAGGCGTACCAGATCGTCGGCGACAAGTACGAGTCGGTGTCCAACAAGTACGCGCTGACGCTGCTGGAGCTGCGGCGGCTGGACGAGGCGGAGCAGGTGCTGCGCGGCTCGCTGCGAGTCCACCCGGGCATGCCGGGGACGAACGTGCACCTGGGCCGCATCATGCTGTTCCGCAAGGACTGGGAGAAGGCGAAGGCGGCGTACATGGAGGCGCTGTCGACGAACCCGTTTGATCCGGAGATCCACGTGGCGCTCACGAAGATCCACGACGAGCTCGGGGAGACGGCGCTCATGGCGCGGACGAAGGAGGCGGGAGCGCTGCTCACGGGCCTGACGCCCCAGGGCGTCGAGAACGCGGCCTGGAAGTTCATGCGCGACGAGCGGGAGCTGGCCGGCGCGAACGTGAACAACCCCCAGGCCACGGAAGGGCCCGCGCCCCAGTCCACCCCGAAGGACGGCGGGAAGTAGCAGGCCTCAGCAGAACTTGGCGAACACGAGCGCCTTGCCCAGCGTCTCCCCGCCTCCCACGCCCGTGAGCTCCTTCACGAGCGCGAGGATGTCGGGCGCCTGCTCGACGTGCCGGGATACGAGGTAGAAGCACTCGACCGCGGCCCGATCCAGCACGGCCTGGGAGGCCTCGGGCGCCCCACCCTGCTCCGCCGCGCAGAGCGCCGCCACCTCCGGGTGCCCCACCAGCGTCAGGCGCAGCAGCGCCACCCGGAGCACCAGCCGGAACACGTACGCGAGCAGGCTGGGAGACTCGGTGAAGGGGGAGCGGAGCCACTGCGCCACACCATAGTGGCGGAAGTACTGCTCGACCCGGGCTCCGTGCGCCGCCTCCAGCCGCTGCCACCGCGTGACGTACTCGCGCCACGCGCCCTCCGTGTCCCCCGTGGCCTCCTCGGAGCCCCAGAGCGACACCAGCACGCCGTGGACGAACGGACCGAAGCGCTCGCCCCGCGCCACCGCCTTCCGGGACTTCAGCATCGAGGCCAGCAGCCCGGCGCAGGGGCCTCCCGGAATCTCCAGCGCCAAGAAGTCCCGGTGCATCATCTCCAGCACCTCGGGCGCATCGAACGGCCGGAGCAGCGCCTCCAGCACCTCGCCGGCCTCGGCCACGGTGCCTGGGAAGGGCTCGGCGCTCCGGAAGACGGAGTCCAGCCGGAACGCCATCTGCCCCAGCAGCGAGAGCCGCGAGGCGATGGAGAACTCGCTACGGTTCAGGATTCTCAGCGCGGCGGCGCGGATGGGCTCGGCGTGGGCGGCGTACGCATCTCCCGGCCCGCCCGACAGCGGCCTCGCCGCCTCCAGCCGAGGCACCTGCTCCAGCGGCCCGGGCACCTGCTCCAGCGCGCCCTCCTCCAATAGCAGGAGCCGCGCCATCTCCGGGCACGCCAGGGAGCCCGCGACCTCCACGCGCTCGCCCCACTTCCAGACGATGCGAGGAAAGGTGACGCAGGGATCCGGCAGGGCCTGCTCTCCATGACGGCGGTGGAGGGAGCAGAGCCGCTCGGTATCGAGGAACGGGCAGCTCCCATTCGAGCGCATCTGGATGTACGCCCGCTCGGCGGGAGGAGCGCTGGGACTGGGGAGCAGGTTCGACTCCAACCGCTCCGCGTCCGGAGTGCCGGCCACCACCTCCCGCATCCGCCCCAGCCGCTCCTCGCTCACGGGCACCCGGAGCCCGACACAGCAGGTGTCCTCGCACTGATCGGCGAGGCAGCGGAACTCGAGGACTTTTTTGACGAAGCGGGGAGGCGCATCCATTCGAGAGTGCTCGCGGCCGAGGGATTCCCGAGACGATACCGTGCCCTCGGACTTCGCGCTCCCTTGCTCACGGCATGGGACTCCAGTCCAAGAGTGCGTCCGCTGGTGAATAGCCTGTTCAGGATGTCCGCTCCAGGAGCACTCTCCCGCCAACGCCCCCACGTGGATCTCTTCTTCAGGCGAGCTCGGAGAACTTTCTCCCGCGCCTGCATGAAAGCTGTCTGCTGGCGCGAGCCATCGCGCACGCGCACCAGCGCCCACCGCTTCCAGGCTTCCAAGAACGTGCGCATCGCTTTGCTCACGGTCTGAGAAGACCGCCCCCTCTCAAGGAGTGTTGCGCATGAAGGCTCGGTCGCTCACGTGGCGCGGAGCGTGTGTCATTTTGATCAACTCTTTCGGCGGACAGGGGTGGGCAGCCTCTCCGCGGGATTCCCTGAGCACCGATGCAGAGGCGTTGATTCAACAGAGCCGCCAGCCACCACCGCCCACGTTCTCCGTGAACATCCAGGTGAACGCGGCAGCGAACCGGCGCGCGATCTCACCGGAGATCTACGGTGTTGCCTTTGCCACCGCTGCCCAGATGATGGATCTCAACGTTTCACTCAACCGCAATGGCGGCAACGCCACCAGCCGGTACAACTGGCTGCTCGATGCCTCCAACCGGGGTAGCGACTGGTACTTCGAGAGCGTGCCCCAGTCCGCCGGCACGCCGGGCCAGTCCGCGGATGACTTCTTCGTGATGACCCGCAACGCGGGCGTCCAGCCCATGCTCACGGTGCCGATGATGGGCTGGGTGGCGAAGCTCGGGCTGGCGCGCATGAAGCTGTCGAGCTTCTCCATCCTCAAGTATGGGCCACAGCTCGCCAAGGACTGGCAGTGGCTGGCGGATGCGGGCAGCGGCGTGCGGCTCGATAACTCGATAATCACAAACAATGACCCCCATGATGCCAACCAGCCCGCGGATCCGGCCTTCCAACGGGGCTGGGTGAGCCATCTGGTGAGCCGGTGGGGAAGGGCGAACCAGGGCGGGCTGCGCTACTACATCCTCGATAACGAGCCGAGCGTCTGGCATATGACCCACCGGGACGTGCACCCCACGGGCGCGACGATGGAGGAGGTGCGTGACCGGATGCTCGATTACGGCGCCGCGGTGAAAGCCGTGGACCCGGGCGCGCTCGTGGTGGGCCCGGAGGAGTGGGGCTGGAGCGGCTACCTCTTCAGCGGGTACGACCAGCAGTACAGCCAGCAGCATGGCTACCCGGCGCCCTCGACGCTGCCGGACCGCTCGGCGCACGGCGGCTGGGACTACCTGCCCTGGCTGCTGGATCAGCTCCGGAGCGAGGCCCAGGGCACGGGCCGGCGGACGCTGGACGTCCTCAGCGTGCACTACTACCCGCAGGGCGGCGAGTACAGCGACGACACGAGCTCGAGCATGCAGCTCAAGCGCAACCGCTCCACGCGCTCGCTGTGGGATCCGAACTACGTGGACGCGTCGTGGATCAACGCCCCGGTCCAGCTCATCCCCCGGCTGCGGAGCTGGGTGAACACCTACTACCCGGGCACGCGCATCGCGATCACCGAGTACAACTGGGGCGCCGAGGGCCACATCAACGGCGCCACGGCCCAGGCCGAGCTGCTGGGCCTCTTCGGCCGCGAGGGGTTGGACATGGCGGTGCGCTGGGGCACTCCGGACGCGGCCACGCCCACGTACAAGGCCATCAAGCTGTACCGCAACTATGACGGCAAGCGCTCGACGTTCGGGGACACGAGCGTGCTGGCCCAGGTGCCGGATCCAGACACGGTGTCGGCGTTCGCGGCGGTGCGCTCGTCGGATGGAGCGCTCACGATCATGGTCGTGGGCAAGTTCCTGACGGGGACCGCGGGCCTCACGGTGGATCTGGCCGGCTTCGCGCCCGCGGGGACAGCTCAGGTATGGCAACTCACGGCGGCGAACACGCTGACGCGCCTGACGGACGTCACGCTGTCAGGAACGCGGCTGACGGCCACCGTGCCGGCCAGCAGCATCACCCTGTTCGTGGTGCCGAGAGCCGCCGCGGCGCTCCCGTGAAGCTGAGCGTTCCATGGCGCATCGCAGGGAGCCCTCAGCGATAGGATGAATCTCCGGGGCTCAGTAGCCGAGCGAAGGCAGGGGTGGAAGGGGCTCCTGGCGCTCCAGGGCCCGTTCCACCTCTTCCGCGTAGCGCAGCATCAGCGCCGACAAGCTGGGGCTGGCCGCCTTGGCGCTCGCGCTCAATTGGTGGAGCACCTCGCGGACGGCACGCTGGTCCGGTTCCCCCGAGACGCGCAGCCCCACCTCGCCAGCCAGCCGGAGCAGCCGCAGCACCACCGCCGGCTCTCCCGCGCCATAGCGGCCGATCTGCTCGGTGGCCAGCACGAGGTAATCCCTCAGCTCCAGCGCACGCAGGAAGACACGCGGACGCCCCTGGGCATCGGCCAGGACGCGCGGTCCCTGCCGCAGCCGGCACAGCTCGCAGAGAAGGACGGTGAGCTGGTCCACGGACTCGACGGCTGTCGAGGGATCATTGATGCCCGGTGAGAGCGCCTTGATGGCCACGTCCACGAGCTGCCGCACCCCCAGCGCCAGGTCCCTGTCCGGCGTCCGCCAGGGGCCGATGAGCACGGCGCGCTCCACGCACCGGGCAAGCTGCTCCTTCTCCCGAGGCGCTCCTTCCGAGACCAGCCGGGCGAGCGAGGCCCCGCGCACCACCGGCTCGCCGATGGCGATGTCCAGGTGGATGGAGAGCCCCCGGGCCACGGCCAGCACGAGCAGGGCCCGCGTGTCGACATCCACCACGAAGCCGGAGCAGGGAGCGGCGACCTGCCACGCGCCCGAGGGAACGGGGGGTAGCGCCGAGGCCTCCGTCTCCCTACGGCGCAGCAGGTCCAGCGTGCGCGCGACCTCGAGGGAGGATCTCCGCACCCGGCGGACGATCTGCTCGGCGCGCACCATGGAGAGCGTGTACGTCGTTTCAAAGACGAGCGCCGCGCCACAGCAGACGAGCAGCAACATGGCCATGCCGAGCGCCGGGCGGGGCTGCTCACCGGGCTCCTCGACAAAGCCGAAGGCATACCCTCCCACCAGACAGTAGACGCCGGTGGCCACGAACACGGGAAGGAGAAGCCGGGAGCCCCTGTCCCTCATGAACAGGCGCAGCAGCCGCGGAGAGTAGTTGCTGCTGGTGTTCTGCAGCACGATCAGGGACAGCGACAGGGCGATGCTCAGGGTCGTGATCACGATGCCCAGCATCGAGGCGAGGATCCGCCGTGAGTCCTCCATGGAGGCGCGCCAGGCCAGGCCGCGAATCCAAGAGGGGCGGATGCCAAAGGGCTCCACCACGAAGAGCACCGCCAGTCCGGCGCCCACCACGGCGCCCACCACGGGGAGGAGCCACGTGCTGTCGCGGGCACTTGTCCGCGCTGAGTGCAGCCTGCTCCGGAAGCGGCCGGGCCACGGCCTCACGGGCAGCGCTCCGAGCCCCCGGAGCGCTGGCTCTTCTGCCACCCGCATGTCCCCACCTCCACTCGGGGCGGAGTGCCTGCCGCGACCTGCCCCAGGGCTCAAAGCTGGGCCGCGCGCTCCCTCTTGGCAATGCAATGCGCTCAGACGTCGCGCGGTCCACACCCGGCAGCCCGAGAGCGCGGGTTGCTCCGCTGCGTCCACTCCTCCACCTTCTGCTGAGACTGGCCAAGCTCGGTGCAGCGCGCACCGGCACTCGTAGCCCCCATCGCCTAACGCTGATGGCGCCCTGCCCCGCTCGAAGGCAGGGCACCAGAGCCGCGAGGACTACTGCTCGCGACGGCGCGAACGCCGCAGCAGCATGAAGCCCAGCACCAGCGCCAGGGCGCTCAGCGCCGCGCTCCCCGTACCCGTTACGCCGCAGCTGCTGCTGGAGCCACCACCGGGGATGGAGCTCGGAGAGCCCGGAGGCGTCTTGCCCATGAACACCGCCGTGGTCCGCGCGGGCACCGTGAACGCACCCGTGGTCGAATCGAACGAGGCGCTGCGCACCACCGGGTCCGTGGACTCCTTGAGCACCGGGTGCAGCTCCAGGGTCGTGTTCTTGAAGGTGTCCGACGCGAACTTCTGCTCCTTGTCGCTCGCGTTGAAGATCACCACCGCGTCCGAGTACGCCCCCTCGGCGACATACTTCTCGCCGCCGATGTGCATGACAATGAGCCCGGGGATCTGCTGCGGCCCGGTGTTCTCAAACGTCACGCGCTGCTGCACCTCCGCCCCTGTCCGCAGCCGGAACAGGTTGGTGCTCTTGCGGATGCGGATCATCTCCTCGAAGTGCTCGAGCGCCCGCTGGATGTGGGCCGGCGTCGGCTTGAGTGAAGGATCCGCCAGCAGCAGCTTGAGGACGGTCCAGTTGTTCTGGTTATCCCCGGCGGGCGGCAGGCCCACGCCCCAGTTGTTGGACTGGTACGTCCAGTCCAGCTTGTTGAACCAATCCCCCGAGTTGAAGCTGTTGCGATCTCCCGACTTGGAGCGCAGCAGCTCGTCGCCCGCCTGGAAGAACGGGATGCCCTGGCCCAGCGCCACCAGGCTGATGCCCATGTTGTGCATCCGCACCCGTGTGTCCATGTTCGCGCCGCGCGGCGCCTTCACCTGCACCGCGTCGAACAGCGAGTCATTGTCGTGCGCCGAGACGTAGGTGATGACCTCCTGCGGATCCAGCGTGTAGCCCGCGGGGTCGCCGCCGTACTTGATCTGCGAGCCCTTCACCACCGCGCCCTCCACATTGGTGAAGGTGTAGTCGCGCAGGTTGCCCGCCAGCCCCACGCGGAGCCGGTCTTGGTGCGCCAGCAGCAGGTTCTTCTGCTCCGCCGACGAGCCCTGGTTCGTCCCGTTCGGATCCGTGAAGAGGCCGCTGATGAAGCCCTGCTCCTGCAGGCCGCTGAACGGGCCACCGCCGCGCGCCGCGTCGCGGAGCCGGTCACTGAAGGTGCCCACACCCGTGCCCGGCATGTTGAGCTGCGTGGCGTTCACTCCCCGCGCGTTGTTGGCCACCTCGCCGAAGTTCCAGCCCTCGCCGTAGAGGTAGATGGCCTTGCCATCCACCCCATCCTTCTCGAGCGTCAGCGCATCCAGCGCCGCGCGCACCTTGAGGATGTTGGACTTCATGTGGTGG
This sequence comes from Hyalangium sp., assembly GCF_045802625.1. NCBI lineage: Bacteria > Pseudomonadati > Myxococcota > Myxococcia > Myxococcales > Archangiaceae > Hyalangium > Hyalangium sp. The sequence continues at coordinate 7,340 of NZ_JBJMQP010000145.1, forward strand.
CCCATCAGATCGAACCGGAAGCCATCCACCTTGTACTGCCTGGCCCAGGTGACGATCGAGTCCACCATGAGCTTCTCCATCATGGCGTGCTCGGTGGCGGTGTTCTGGCAGCACGTGGAGGTCTCCACGTTCCCGTCCGCGTTGAGCCGGTGGTAGTAGCCGGGGACGATCCGATCCAGCACCGACTGCGGATCCTGCCCCGAGGCCTTGGTGTGGTTGTAGACCACGTCCATCACCACGCGCAGGCCCAGCCCGTTGATGGACTGCACCATCTGGCGGAACTCGACGATGCGCGGGGTGCCGTTCGGGTCGGTGGAGTAGCTGCCCTCGGGCACCGTGTAGTGGTACGGGTCATAGCCCCAGTTGTAGCCATCCGCGTCCTTCACCGCGCCCACCGCCGCCTGCTGCTGATCCGAGTCCGGCGGCAGCGCCGACAGATCCCCCGCCGGCTGCTGGTGCAGGGCGCGGTTCTCCTCGATGGTGGCGAGATCAAACACCGGCAGCAGGTGCACGTGCGTCACGCCCGCCTTGGCCAGCCGCGCCAGGTGCTTGGTGCCGTTGGAGGCCTCGGTGAAGGCCTTGAAGGTGCCCCGCTCGCTGGCCGGGACCGAGGCGTCGCTGATGCTGAAGTCGCGCACGTGCAGCTCGTAGAGGACAATGTCCTCGGGCGCCGCCAGCGCCGGCTTCTCCAGCTTGGCCCAGCCCGACGGCAGGAGCGCCGCGTCACTCAGGTCCACAATCTGGCTGCGCGTGCTGTTGGTGGCCAGGCTCACCGAGTACGGATCCGTCACGCGGTTGGTCTTCACCGCCTGCTCCTTGCGGACGTAGACCTGCACCTCGTAGAGGTAGAACTTGTTCTTCCACGAGGCGTCGCCCGTGGCGGACCACACGCCCTTCTCCCCCGCCTGCATCGTCACCGTCTGAGACGGCTCCGTCGCGGTCGCGTCATCGAAGATCAGCAGGGACACGCTGCGCGCCGTGGGGGCCCAGACACGAAGCGTGGGCACGCCCGCGTTGAAGGACACGCCCAGCGGCCCCGTGTACGTGTAGAGCTCATCCAGCACGCCGGGGAGCTGCACGGACGTGGCGTCCAGCACCTTGCCGGCGGACGAGGTCAGCGACACGGCGATCTGCCCCTGGAGGAGCTGCTGCACCTTGGCCGGCTCGGTGGTGGGGAGCTTCAGGACGAGCGCGTCCGCCAGGTGGGGGAAGCGCTGCTTCAGCGCGGGGCTCAGGCCTGACGCATCCTGCTGAAGCGTGATGACGGTGCCGCCCTGGATGCCGGTGTCGGTCAGCCGCATCGAGCCATCCGGCTGGTAGTGCAGCCGGAAGGTCGCGTCCGCCGGAACGGAGTCGACCTGGGGGCTCCACGCCAGCGTGTCCGGCGTCAGCCAGTGCGCCCGGGCCAGGAGGATGTCACCGGTGGCTGCGTTCGCCGGCTTGATGGTCACCTTCTTGGTGGTGGAGTTCCAGGAGAACACCACCTCTTCGCCCGCGGCCGAGACGGTGAACCCGATGTTGTTGCCGCTCTGGTCTCCATAGTTCTCGTTCCAGCTCTCGTTGATGGCCACCTTCGCTTGGTACGCGCCCGGCGGGATCGCCGTGGTCGTGAAGGTGAAGATGCCATCCCCATCCGGATCCTGCAGCCAGGACTTGAGGCAATCCGGCTGCCAATCGCCGGGACAGCCGAGCTCGCTCTGGAAGTCGCCGGGGGCCACGGCGATCCGCGCCACATCGTCGCGCACGTAGTGGCTGGTGGGATCGTAGTAGAACTTCACCGAGCCGTTGGCGCTCTGGGTGAGCGTGAGCGGCGCCGCGGGGTAGGTCTGCGTCTGCGTGCCGTTGGAGAACACCACCTGGTAGTGGTAGGCGGTGGCGCTGGCCGGAATCGTGAAGGCCTTCTGCCACACGCCATCATTATCGAGAGCGAGCTGGGTGGCGGTACACGTCGGATCATTGTTGCTCGCACAGCCGAGCTTGCTCTGGAAATCACCGACGAGCGTCACGGTGGTCGCCGCGACGGCGGCCAACGGCGCGAAGAGGGTGGCCAGCAACGCGCTCAGCACGAGCGGGCGCACCTGTAACGGGGAACGAACTGGGACTCTCAGGACACACCTCCGGGGGTTGAAAAGGGCTGCTGCACCGAGCCGGGAGCCGGCGTGGCAGCACGGTGGGCGCACACTAGCAGGGTGGCCAGAGCAGGCGTCCAGACCTCCCCTCGCCTCTCCTTCCCGCCCCGAGCCATCCTCACCGGGAAGCTCCACGAGAAGCACGGAATCCCTGGAGGATTTCGCTCGCCTGCTCCTTGGGGGACGGGCCGGGCCCATGCCTCGCGCCCCGGTCGCCTCCGGTCCGAGCCAGGGTTGCGAGGCGCCGAGTTGCATCGCCACCCTGCCCGTAGATGGGCGGAGCGTTCCGCCGAACCGGGGTGACCGAACATGAAGAAATTGATCATCGGCGTGGCGGCGGTGGGGGCAGCGTGCCTGATGGGGTGCAAGACGGACACGAGCGTGGCGGGCTATTCGTCAGAGGTGGCGCCGCCCACACGCATCGCCCAGAACCCTGACATCGCTCGCGGAGACAACGGACCGCTGATCAAGGCCACGGTCGTCGCCGACTACAAGGACACCCTCATCGTCCGGGACAACAAGGGCTTCGAGCGAGCCATGCGCGTGGATGAGCAGACGCTGTACAAGAATCCGGACGGCGACATCATCGCCCGGGCCTACCTGACGCCTGGCTCGCAGGTGCGCACCTCGTTCGACTACAACGACAAGGAGCGCATCGCTCGCGAGGTCGTCATCGAGCAGGAGCCGGCCCAGTGCGAGCCGAACTCGTGGCCCGAGGATCCCTCGCCCTACCGCCGCGACCCATAAGGTAGGGGGCCTCGGACACACCGGGAGCATCAGCCTCCCGCACTCCTACGCGCCGCGTCAGACTTCGTGTGCCTGTCATTTCACTCGGGCAACGACAACGCGGCGCATCATGAGTGCCGCGCGGATGGATCCGACCGTGGAGGTCCACAAGTCAGAGAGATCGATAGTTCACCTCCACACCGTTCTATGAAAAAGTCCCGCCGGAATGCAGGCCCCCCAGCCCCGCAGCCTGGCCGTTGAGCGCATGCGTCATGTGGCGTTGACGCTGCTGCTCACGCTCCACCTGGCGAGTTGCGCGCACAGCCCTGCGTCCACCGAACCCGCTGCCACCCCGGCGAGTCCCGCCGCGGCCACCGTCCAGCCGCCCGCACCGCCGCCTGCTCCCAAGGTGGCGCCGCGCCGCTGGGCCGACGAGATCCTCTACTTCGTCATCGTGGATCGCTTCGCGGATGGGGACTCGGCCAACAACGCCGCGGTGGACACGGCCGCCCAGGGCGCCTTCCATGGCGGAGACCTGAAGGGCCTGCGCCAGCAGCTGGACGAGCTGAGCTCGCTGGGCGTCACGGCGCTGTGGATCACCCCGGTGGTGAAGAACATCGACAGCTTCGTCACCGGCGCGGGCTTCCCGGACTGGGGCTACCACGGCTACTGGGCGGACGACTTCCACAAGCTGGATCCGCGCTTCGGCTCCGAGGAGGACCTGCGCGCCCTGGTGGACGAGGCCCACCGGCGCGGCATCCGCGTGCTGCTGGACGTGGTCTACAACCACGCGGGCTACAACTCGCACTACCTCACCAACCCCGAGACGAAGACCTGGCTGCGCTCGGAGGACCGGGGCACCTGCGGCCAGGAGGACGTGACGCTGTGCGTCTCCGGCCTGCCGGACTTCAAGACGGAGCAGCCCGAGGTGGCGAAGTTCCTCCTGGACGCGCAGCTGGAGTGGGCCAGGCGCTCCGGCGTGGACGGCTTCCGGCTGGACACGGTGAAGCACGTGGATCACCCCTTCTGGAAGGAGCACCGCCGCCGCACCCGCGAAGAGGTGAGCAAGGACTTCTTCCTGCTGGGCGAGGTGTGGGGCGGAGATGCCGAGTCGCTCGAGCCGTGGTTCTCCGGGGACGAGATGGATGCCGGCTTCGACTTCGGCTTCCAGGGCAGCACGCTCGCCTTCGTTCAGGGCCGAGGCCGCACCGTGGCCTTCGACAAGTACCTCAAGTCCCGGGGCAAGGTGCATCCGGGCTACCTGCTGGCGCACTTCCTGTCCTCGCACGACGTGCCCGGAGCGCTCTTCCAGCTCGAGGGCGACGTGAAGCGCTTCCGCCTGGCGGCGGTGCTCCAGCTCACCACCTCCGGCATCCCCACCATCTATTACGGTGAGGAGGTGGGCCGGCCCGGCGGCGACTGGCCCGCCAACCGCAGCGACATGCCCTGGGGCTCGCGCGACGTGAAGCCCGGCGCCGGCAAGCCTCGGGACGAGGAGCTGCGCAAGCTCTACCAGAAGCTCATCTCCATCCGCCGCGCCCACCCGGCGCTCTCGCGCGGCACCCATCAAGGGCTGTCCACCGAGGGAGACCTGTACCTGTTCCTGCGCCATGACGTGGATTCCGGCGACGCGGTGATCGTGGCGATCAACCGCGGGCAGCAGCCGGCGAAGCTCTCGCTTCCGTGGCCCGCCCCCTGGGGGGGAACGGCCGCGGAGGACTTGTTGAACGGGGGCCGGCTGGAAGGCCCCACCCTGGAGCTCACCGTCGAGCCGCTGTCGGCGAGCATCCTGGGAAGACCGGGCTCAGCGGCCCGATAACGCAAAAGACGACCAACCCCAACCACCCTAGCTGTCTCGGGGACGAGGGCCTGATGGCCGAAGTAACGTTCAAGGACGTGGCGAAGCGGTACGGCTCGGTCTCGATCATCGAGGGGCTCAACCTCGACATTCGTGATCATGAGTTCCTGGTGCTGGTGGGCCCCTCCGGGTGCGGGAAGTCCACCGCGCTGCGGATGATCGCCGGCCTGGAGGAGATCTCCGGCGGCGCCGTCTCCATTGGCGGCAGAGTGGTCAACGACCTGCCCCCCAAGGAGCGGGACGTGGCCATGGTCTTCCAGAACTACGCGCTCTATCCCCACATGACGGTGCGGGAGAACCTCGAGTTCGGCCTGAAGATCCGCAAGACGCCCAAGCCGGACATGGACAAGCTGGTGAACGAGGCGGCGGACATCCTCGGCATCACCCACCTGCTGGAGCGCAAGCCCAAGCAGCTGTCGGGCGGTCAGCGCCAGCGCGTGGCCCTGGGCCGCGCCATCGTCCGCAAGCCCGCCGTGTTCCTCTTCGACGAGCCGCTGTCCAACCTGGACGCCAAGCTGCGCGTGGCCATGCGCGCGGAGATCAAGAAGCTCCAGCAGCGCCTCCAGGTGACGAGCGTCTACGTGACGCATGATCAGATCGAGGCGATGACGATGGGGCACCGCATCGCCGTGCTCAAGGAGGGCAAGCTGCAGCAGCTCGGCACGCCGCTGGAGGTGTACGAGCGCCCCGCCAACATCTTCGTGGCCCAGTTCATCGGCAGCCCGCCCATGAACTTCCTGGACGCCACGCTGGACGCCAACGGCACCACGCTGGTGGGCCAGGGCTTCAGCCTCCCGGTGCCCCAGAGCCTGCGCGCGGTGACGGCGGGCAAGGGCGGCAAGAAGATGAAGGTGGGCATCCGCCCCGACCACCTGCTGCAGCCGGGCCAGACCGCCCGCGGCGAGTCCGCGAAGCTGGAGTCCAAGGTGGAGATCGTCGAGCCGCTGGGCAATGAGCTCATCGTCCACTCGCGCCTGGGCGAGTTCGGCCTCGTCTTCCGCATGCCCCCGCAGAGCCCGCCCGAGCCCGGCGCGACGGTCCCCGTCGTGGTGGAGACGGACAGCCTGCACCTCTTCGACGCTGAAACCGAGCAGCGCCTCACCGCTTGATTCCCCGGAGCCTCCCCTCATGAAGAACCTGCGACTGCTGATTGCGGCCGTGTGCCTTGGTGCGCTCGGCCTGCTGCCCCTGACTGCCTCCGCCGAGCAGAAGGAGATTGTCCTCTGGCACTCGTACCGCGCCGAGGAGAAGGCCGCGATCGAGAAGCTGGTGGAGCAGTACAACAAGGCCAACGCCGGCAAGGTCCATGTCACGGCGCAGGCCACTCCCTATGACGCCTTCGCGGACAAGATCACCGCCACCGTGCCGCGCGGCAAGGGGCCGGACCTCTTCATCTTCGCGCAGGATCGCCTGGGCGGCTGGATCGAGGCCGGCAACACCATCGAGCCCATCGACTTCTACCTGGATGACGCGCTCAAGAAGCGCTTCATCCCCACGACGATGCAGGCGATGACGTACCGGGGCACCGTGTACGGGCTGCCGCTCAACTACAAGACGATCGCGCTCATCTACAACAAGAAGCTGGTGCCCACCCCGCCGAAGACGTCCGGCGAGCTGGTGGCCATGGCCAAGAAGCTCACCAACAAGAAGACCGGCACCTTCGGGCTGGCGTACTCGTACGGCGACTTCTACTACCACGCGGCGCTGATGAACGGCTTCGGTGGCGGCGTGTTCGACGCCAAGTTCAACCCCACGCTCAACTCGCCGGAGAACGTGAAGTCCGTCGATCAGCTGCTCAAGTGGATCGACAAGGACGGCATCCTCCCGGCCGAGCCCTCCTCGGCGTTGATCACCTCGCTCTTCAATGACGGCAAGGCGGGCATGGTGTTTTCCGGTCCGTGGTTCCTGGGCGAGATCGCCAAGGGCATCGACTACGGCATCGCCCCGCTGCCCACGCTGGACGAGAACGGCGGCAAGCCCATGCGCCCGTGGATGACGGTGGAGGGCGTGTACGTGACGGCGCCCTCGAAGAACAAGGAGGCCGCCTTCGACGTGGCCAAGTTCCTCACTGACGTGCCGGCCGCCAAGGTGATGGCGCTCGAGGGCCGCCAGAACCCCGCCAACTCCGAGGTCTACAGCGACGCCCAGGTCTCCAAGGATCCGCAGCTCAAGGCCTTCCATGATCAGGTGGAGGTGGCGGTGCCCATGCCCAACGTGCCGGAGATGACCATGGTGTGGTCGCCGGCCACCAGCGCCATGAACGGCATCCTCAAGAAGGCCTCCAAGCCGAAAGAGGCGCTCGACAAGGCGCAGGCCCAGGTGGCCAAGGACGTCGCTGGGCTGCGCAAGAAGTGAGCACCGCTTCACCCCAGCCCCCAGGCGGCGCTCCCTCTCGCGCCGCCTCTTCCGGGCCCGACTCGCACAGCGCTCCGGCCCTTCCCCACGCAGCAGGCTCCTCCTTGACTCCTCCTCAGAACACTCCCCCCGGCCTGCGACGGCCACGCGCGCTGGTGGGGCTGGCCCTGGCGCTTGGCCTGGGGCTGGCGCTCGCCCACGTCCTGCTGGTCCGTGCGCGCCAGGACGCCGACAGCGGGCGCGAGCAGCGGCAGGATCTCATCTCCCTGAACGCGCTGGTGGAGCTCGTGCAGCGCGCGGGAGGCAGTGGTGACGGGGTGCGCTCCGTCGTGGCCTCCGAGAAGGAGCAGCTCCTCCCAGGACGAAATGCGCGGGTGATCGCCTTCTCCGGCATCAAGCTGGAGGCCTCTACCTTCCCGGCGGATCAGGGAGACAAGGCCGCGCCGCGGCGGCTGTCGCGCGAGGAGAAGCCCCTCTACGACCGTGGACAGCGGCTGCGCGCGGCGGTGGAGACCAACCGCGAGGAGGGCAACGCCCGAAAGCCGGAGATCGAGCGGGCGGAGCTCACCGGGAGCGAGCCGCCGGAGCAGGCCGAGGGTGACAAGGCGCAACAGCAGCCCAGCGCCGCGAAGGCGGAGCAGCCCACTGGCGCACTGCTGTTCTCGGCGCCGGTGGAGGTGAATGGATCCGTGGTGGGCATGGTGGAGCTGGCCACGCCTCCGCAGGATGCCGCTGGAGCCAAGGCCCAGGCCCAGGCGCGCCCGGGACCGGGGCCTGTGCTGCTGGCCTTCCTCCTGCCGCTGCTGCTGCTGGCCGCCGTGTCCTTCGCGCCGCTGCGCCGCCAGTGGCAGCTGGTGGCCGTGGCGGCGGTGGCCTTCGTGGCGGGCCTGGGTGGCTACGCCGGATATTCGATGCGCTCGCTCGAGGAGGGCGTGCGCGGCTCGCAGGAGGCGGTGGCCCGGCACCTCAACGCCACGGCCGAGAAGGCCCGGGCCGTGATTGCCGCGCAGAACCTCGCGGCGGATCCGGCGCTCAAGCCGGAGACGTGGGACACGGACTTCTACCGCCGGCCGCTGGGGATCCTGACGGCCCAGGGCACGGTGACCGAGGCGGCTGTCACTCAGCGCGTGGTGGAGCTGCAGGGCCAAGCCTCGCGGGCCTTCTACCTGCTGGGCGTGGTGGGGCTGGGGTTGCTGCTCTTCGTTGGAATGGGCGGCATGAACCGCGTGGCGAGCACGGTGGTGGAGCACCGCGAGGCGTACACCTATATCTTCCCAGCCATGATCGGGATGGTGGTGCTCGTCTTCTTCCCCTTCTTCTACGGCATCACCCTCTCGTTCACCGACGCCAACCTCTACAACACCAGCCTCCCGCTCTCGGAGATCTGGATCGGCCTGCGCAACTACGTGGAGATCCTCGGTGACTTCAACGTCGCCCACCGCGGAGAGGGCGGCGTCTGGGTCTTCAACTACCTGAACTTCTACTGGACGCTGTTCTTCACCATCGTCTGGACGATCACCAACGTGACGATCGGCGTCTCGGTGGGCCTGCTGCTGGCGCTCATCCTCAACACGCCCAACCTGGCGCTGCGGCCCTTGTACCGGGTGCTCCTCATCCTGCCCTGGGCCATGCCCAACTACATCACCGCGCTCATCTGGAAGGGCATGTTCCACCAGCAGTTCGGCGTGGTGAACCACATCATCCGCATGTTCGGCGGCCAGGGCCTGTCCTGGTTCGAGTCCCCCTTCACCTCGTACCTCACGGCGCTGGCCACCAACGGCTGGCTGAGCTTCCCCTTCATGATGGTGGTGTCGCTGGGCGCGCTCCAGTCCATCCCCATGGAGCTCTACGAGGCGGCGCGCGTGGACGGGGCCAACCGCTGGCAGCAGTTCGTCTCCATCACCCTGCCCTCGCTCAAGCCCGCGCTGGTGCCCGCCATCATCCTGTCGGTGGTGTGGACCTTCAACATGTTCAACATCATCTTCCTCGTCACCGAGGGCGAGCCAGGCAACTCCACGGAGATCCTCGTCACCCAGGCGTACAAGTTCGCCTTCCAGCGCTACCGCTACGGCTACGCGGCCGCCTACTCCACCGTCATCTTCGGCATCCTGCTGCTCTACAGCGTGGTGCAGAACCGCATCTCCCGCGCCACGGAGGCGACCTGATGGCCACGCGCCGCGAGGGCGTCCCGCACCTGCCGCTCCACCTGGTGCTGGTGCTCTTCACCCTCTTCACCCTCTACCCCGTCCTCTGGGTGGCGACGATCGCCTTCTCCGGGCGGCAGAACCTGGCCATCGCCACGCTCCCGGCCGACCCCACGTGGACGGACCGGCTGCGCGCCATCACCCCGTGGCCCGAGACGTGGTCCCTGTCCAACTTCACCTCGGTGATGACGGATCAGCCCTTCGCCCGGTGGATGCTCAACAGCGTCATCATCGCCGTGGGCACCACCGTGGTGGGCGTGTTCCTGGCCTGCACCGCCGCCTACGCCTTCAGCCGCTTCAAGTTCCCCGGCCAGCGCACCGGCATGATGGCCTTCCTGGTGTCCCAGATGTTCCCGGGCACGCTGATGCTCATCCCCCTGTTCATCATCCTGGTGCAGTGGCTGGGCCTGGGCTCCTCGCGCCTGGGCCTCATCATCGTCTACGCCACCACCTCCATCCCCTTCAGCGTGTGGATGCTCAAGGGCTACTTCGACACCATCCCGAAGGACTTGGAGGAGGCCGCGCTGATGGAAGGGGCCTCGGTAGGCAAGATTTTCTGGAGCATCATCCTTCCCCTGGCCAAGCCCGCCGTGGCGGTGACGGCGCTGTTTTCTTTCATGACCGCCTGGAATGAGTTCATCCTGGCGGCTACGTTCATGGACCAGGAGGCGATGTACACGGCACCGGTGGGCCTTCGCTTCTTCGTGGGTGGCTTCTCGCAGCAGTGGGGCTACTTCGCCGCCGGCTCCATCATCGTCTCCGTTCCCGTGGTGTTCCTGTTCCTGTTCTTGCAGAAGTACCTCGTGTCCGGCCTCACCGCCGGAAGCGTGAAAGGTTGAAGTCGTTTCCCCAAGGAGAGAGAGCCTCATGAAGACCCTCGCAAGCCTCACCCTCGCCGCCTCGCTGCTCAGCCTCCCCGCCTTCGCCGCGGACAAGGTTTCCTTCAAGGACCCCACCGGCGACGACGACGGCCCGGGCACCTACAAGTACCCGACGGACACCGTCTACAAGAAGGGCTCGTTCGACATCACCGACGTCAACGTGGAGAAGAAGGGCGACAAGCTCGAGTTCACCGTCGGCGTGAACGCCGCGCTCGAGGATCCCTGGAACATGAAGAAGGGGTTCTCCACGCAGATGGTGTTCATCTTCATCGACACGGACGGCAAGGAGGGCAGCGGCCACACCGACAGCCCGCCGGGCCTCAACGTCCAGTTCGCCCCGGCCTCCGCCTGGGACAAGCTCGTCATCCTCTCGCCGCAGGAGCCCGCACGCGTGCGCAAGGAGGTGGAGACCAAGGCCCCCGGCCTGAAGGGCGACATCCTCATCCCCGAGCGCACCAAGGGCGCCGGCAAGAAGATCAGCGGCGCGGTGGATGCCGCCTCGATCAAGGGCGATCCCAGCCAGTGGGGCTTCCAGGTGGTGATGCAGTCCAACGAGGGCTTCCCCTCCGGCAATGATCTGCTCACCCGCAAGGTGAACGAGTACGAGGGCCAGCACCGCTTCGGCGGCGGCAATGACGCGGACTGCGATCCGCAGGTGATCGACATCCTGGCGGGTGACGCCAAGGGTGACGCCACCGAGATCAAGGCCCAGCACGACATGCTCAAGTACGAGTGCGCCGCGGACGGCAGCGCCAAGACCAAGGCCACGCTGACGATGGTGCACGCGAAGTAACGCAGCCGCTGATTCACAAGGAAATGGCCGGGTGGCCGCGGAGACAGTCCTCCGCGGCCGCGGCCGGCCCTGGAGGAGGGGTTCACATCATGTCGAAGAAGTTCCTGCGGAGGAGCGCGCTGGCGCTCGCCGCGACCGCTACCCTGCTGCCCGCGGCGCCCGCCATCGCCCAGGACGCTCCGAAGCTGCAGATTGGCGGCACCACCTACACCAAGTGGCTGTATGGCAACCTGCGGGATCAGGGCGCCCTCTACAACTTCACCACCGTGCCCGGCGAGGGCTACGGCGACAATGGCCAGGGCACCGAGCTCGAGCTGTTGCTCAACGCCCGGCTCTCCAGCCAGGTGGAGGTGAGGGGCCGCATCCACAGCCGCTTCAGCCAGAACTTCTGGACGAACTTCGGCGGCTTCGGTGGAGACCCGTCCAAGCCGTGCGTCAACGGCGACTGCGGCGAGTTCGATCCGCGCTCCAACCAGTACATCAAGCTGCGCGGCATCGCGGTGGTGCTCACGCCGGGCTACCTGATTGACTCGGCCACCATCGGCGCCAATGACTTCGGCCAGTTTGATCCGTACGTCATCGGCCGCATCCGCTACATCGACCGCGACAACGCCAACGGCATCCTCCTCCAGGGCTCCGGCTACAGCCGGAAGATCACCTGGGACGCCACGCGCATCAGCCTGCCGCGCCTGTGGGCCGGCCCGTCCTTCAGCACGGGCGCGTTCCACGCGGCGGACGCGGCGTACGGCTTCCAGACCAAGTGGACGCTGAGCGACACGCTGGATGTGGGCGGCATCTTCAGCTACGTGCACGACGCGGAGATCTCTCCCAAGGACACCAACCTGGATGATGGCCGGGACTTGACGCCGCGCTTCCGCAACGGCGTGGGCGGCGTGAAGGCCAACCTGCGGCTGGCCGACAAGGTGGACATCCGCGGCTCGCTGTATCACTCGTACTCCAACGCGGACCCGGTGCTCACGCCGGCCGACTTCGGGCTCAACGGCTACTCGCCGGTGATCGCGGGCCGGCACGAGGACAACACCTTCAAGGTGGACGTGACGCTGAGCGATCCGCTGGACATCGGCCTGTCGGTGAACCTGCAGGGCTTCAGCATCGGCTCGGACTACGTGGCCATCATGGCGGCGCGCCGCGAGTCGGACGTGCTGCTCACCGAGGGGCATGATCCGAGCTTCGCCTTCCCGGGCCCCTCCAACGCCTCGTACGGCGTGTTCAAGGGCAACCCCACGCGCATCGGCTACGGCGGGTGGACGAGCGAGGCGCAGCAGGTGGCGACGATCAACGTGGACAACGAGTTCACGGACTTCGACGAGCCCTTCGCGGAGACGGCCATTGGCTGGAAGGGCGTCACGGTGAACCCGGTCTACGGCAACGGGAACCTGGACCTGTCCGGTGAGTACTCGTACATCACCTACAACACGAACTGGCAGGCGTACGGCGATCCGAGCCGCTCGTACCTGAAGACGGACTACCCGACGGCGGAGCTGGACACGGGCGTGGGCCACAACTTCCGCAGCGCGTTCGCGCCCTTCCAGGACAAGCAGACGCACATCGCGGTGCTCAAGGGCCGTTACGTGCTGGACGTGGCGCGCGGCATCGACATCTTCGGCAAGGCCAAGTTCATCCACGAGACGGACCACCGCATCAACGACGCGCGCTTCCTGCCGTACCAGGCGGGCGCGTGCACCGGGGATGGCACGCCTTGCAAGGACCTGCGCAACGAGTACTCCCCGGGCTTCTCCACGGCGGACACCTACGGCAACCCGAACGTCATCGACGTGAATGGCGTGAGGGGCTACCAGTGGAAGCCGTTCGACAGCCTGAGCGATGACGACCGGCTGCTGCGCTACTACGCCTTCACGGCGGGCGCGGGCTACCAGCTGTCGGACGATCTGTACGCCTCGCTGAGCTACACGAAGTACCTGGCGGACCTGTTCGACGGCAACACGGCCTTCCAGGCGTACAACCTGCACGAGATGGCCTCGGGCTTCCACAACAAGAACTCGATCCTGCTCAAGGCGAAGTACATCCTGGCGGGCGTGGAGTTCGGCGCGGAGGCCCAGTACGCGTTCGGCTCGTTCAAGCCGGACTTCGGCGACGGCTTCATCGCCACCGAGGCGGATGAGCAGACGGCCAAGGACTACAACGTGCCGGTGGGCTCGAAGGGCTTCTTCAACCGCTACAACGGTTGGAACAGCCTGGAGACGCGCAACTTCGAGCAGTACCGCGCGAAGGTCTTCATGAAGGCGCAGTTCTAGTCCGCCCTTCGCTTCTTGCTTGAGCTGGGCCCGGCACGCGGCGACGCTGCCGGGCCTTTCTTTTTCCCAGGGGTTCCTCCCATGTCTCTGCTTCGCCGCTCCACGCTGCTGCTGGCGCTGGGGGCCGTGCTGCTCAGCGCCTGCCTCACCCGGGGCGCGCGTGGCGCCTCACCGTTGTTCACCCTGGCGGACCCGCGCGGGGACGACCATGGAGATGGGGACCTGCGCTACCCGCTGCGGGAGGACCTGGGGCCGGGCTCGCTGGACCTGCTGCTGCTCAATGCGTACGCGGAGGACAACGGGACGCGCTTCGAGGCCACCTTCGCCCGCCCCATCGCGAAGCCCCAGGCCGGGCGCACGGTGGATATCGCCGGAGAGACGGAGGCGCAGCGGGCGAGGTTCGGCTTCTACACGTTCAACCTGGACCTGTACGTGGACATGGACCGGGTGGAGGGCTCCGGGCGCACGGACACGCTGCCGGGCCGCAACCTCACGCTGGCCCCCGGCAGCGCGTGGGAGCGGGTCATCCTGCTCACGCCTCGGCCCTATGACGCGAGGGATCAGCTACGAGGGCTCTGGCTGCAGGCGGCCCGGGCGGAGCGGGAGCGCCACCAGGGTCCGCTGGGCGAGGCGGCGGAGCGCGAGGTGGAGACGGCGGTGGAGCGCGAGTTGGCGACGCGGGTCTTCTTCCCCACCCGGGTGCGGGTCACCGGCTCGACGGTGGAGTTCTTCGTGCCGAATGACTTCTTCGGGGGCCAGCCTCGGCCGGACTGGGGCTACGCGCTCGCGGTGACGGGGGCGTCGATCGAGAACAAGGTGGACATGCCCGCGATCTTCGGGAAGTCGGCGCCGCAGCAGGGGCTGATGGTGCTGCCGATTGCTCCGGGCGACTCGAAGGAGCGGTTCGGGGGCGGGCGGATTGGAGATCCGAGCCAGTCGCCCGTGGTGGACCTGGTGGTGCCGCCGGGAGTGACTCAGGAGCAGGTGCTCGGGCCAAGCGGTCCGTCGTGGCCAGCGGTAGTGCCCGTGCCAGAGGCGGGCTCACCCCATTCCGGCGAGTAACGTGCGCCGCCGAGGGCGCGATCAGATCCTCCAATTTCTTTCGAATTGATCCAAGGGCGTGAAGCTCACGTTTTTGATCTTCGCCCGCTCGAAAGCCTTTTTGACCTCTTCCACCACGAGCACATACCCAACCCTCTCACCGGGAATGAAGAAGTCGGAGCCATCCCAGGAATCGGGATCGAAGAAGAGTCCCTTCCACACGGGGAAGATGCCGGCCGGAAAGATTCGGGGCACCTCGATACCTTGGGCCCAATCGATGTTTCCGCACCGGCCCGTGACGGCAAGACCGTGATAGCCAGGAACAGGCTGCCCCTGTTTGTCGTGGACGGAGACCTCGTAGAGAGCCCACCCGGTGAACCCGTGCGCGCGCAGCAGTTGCACCACGGAATCAGCGACAATGAGCGGGACTGCATGCGTCGTCCACATCACCGCCGACGGTTTTGCGCTCCCCATCGCCCATTGGATTGTGATTGGGTGGGCCGGTTGCAGTTCGGCACGGATCAAGCCGAAGTCATCGGTCCCCACGTCCATTCTACCCCTGAACGCTCTGGTGCTCCCTGACTCCTCCAGGAGGAAGAGCTTGTCGAAGCCAGGGAAGCCCTTAGAAGTTGACTTGGAACCCAAACTCGCCTCCCAGCTCTCTTCCAAACTGCAGGATCTGTTCGACAGTAGGACTACCACCAAGGAACCTCCTCCATCGCCCGTTGTATTTGAACGCGTTCTTGAGGTGGCTGGACTGCTCCCACCATGCGCCGTACTTCGGGTCGTGGATGTTGATCCCTGCCTTCTGAAATTTTTCTGCAAACTCCTGAGGGAACACGTGATGGGCGTGCGCATCCTTGGGCATCCGTCCCGTCAAACGCGCGAGGTTTTCCCGAAGTTGCCCTCCGTGAAGGGCTTGAAGCCGTTACCCGCCTTCTTTGAGTCCCCGGAGCCCTCCTCTGGAGCCTTGGGGGCTTCCATGAGGACGTAGAGGGCACCGACTCCTGTGCCCAGCGCTGTTGCCGTGGCGCCAGCGGGGACCGCCACCTGCTCAACCGCCAGTGTCCCCTCGGCGGTGAGTGACAGCACCGGCAGTCTCGCGCCCGCCGTGGCCATACGCGAGGCTGTACCGGCCGCACTGCCGTAGAGCATGAGCAGGTGCGTGGACAGCCGGGCCGCCTCGCGAATCTGCTCCTGCAACGGAAGCGTGGAGTAGCGCGCGAAGTACTCGGGCGAGGAAGCGATGAGGGCCGCCACCGCGGACGGCAATTGCTGCAGCCCTTGGACGCTGCGCACCGGAGAGGTGACGAACTGAGCCAGCGCCAGCCCCATCTCCCCCAGCGCATCCTGGCTCCCATCGAGCGCGGCGTTGAACCAGTCGCGCTCCAGCCCCAGCTCTCCCAGCAGCGGCCCCGAGGGGCGCAGCGAGTCATCCACCGGATAGAAGACACCACCCCTGTCCCTGTAGAAGGCCCCCACCTCGAAGGTGCCCGCCATGAGCTTGCCCTCGCGCAGCTCCACCCGGCCCATGCGCTGGAGCGGTTTTCCCGTGAGGGCGCTGACCAGATAGCCATCCGGCCGCATCACCACCAGGAACTGGAAGGGGCGAAGGCGTTGCAGCAGCTCGGCATAAGCCACGTCCTCATTCCGGGTGCGCACCTGGCGAAGCAGGTAGATGAGGGAGCGACGCGGGCCGAAGCTGGCCAGGGTCGTCCGCGTTCGCGCCAGCGCCTCCCACAGCTTCTGCGCGTCCTTGGTCTCCCGTTCGTCTCCCACCCCGTGCCAGGAGCCCTCCTCCAGGCCCGCCGACTGCTGCAGGAGTTGGAAGTCATCCTGCTTCTCCAAGAAGCCGAGGGCACCACTGCCCTGCGCGAACTCAGGCGCGAGCGCTTCGTCCCGGAAGGCGGGAGGGCGGCCTGCGGCACCGCTAGTCGCGCAGCCGGTCACCCACAGGAGGGCCATCAGCGGGAGCACAGCCGACAAGTACCGCCTCAGTTCATGACGCAAGAGCGTCAGCGACGGACCTGGTCTTGCCTGGGATCCAATCCTTGCCATCCCTAGACTCTAGGTTCGCCACGTCTCGATGAGAGCGCTCTGGCGCATGCGGATGTGGCGCCTCTCACCGTCACGGCTTCAGGCGCCAGATGCCCGTGGCTCGCGCGGGCAGGGTCACCTGCCAGCCGCTCGCGGTGGATGAGAGCGTGCCGACATTGCTGTCTGCGAAGAGCACCTCGGGCGTGGTGCCCGCCACGGCGAACGGGCCCGCGGTCACGCTCGAGTCCGTGAGGTTGTGCACCACGAGCACCCGCTCGTCCCCCAGCGTGCGCACGAAGGCGAGCGTGCTCGAGACACCCTTGGTGGACGTGAAGAGCTTGAGCCCTCCGCGGCTCAGCGCCTCCGAGGCGTGGCGCGCGTGAATGAGCGCGCGGTAGCGCGAGAGCTGTGAGCCAGGAGCATCCGTCTCCGTGGCCACGTTGCGGCCCGAGGTATACCCCGGCGCGAAGCCGTACCAGGGCGTCCCCGTGGTGAAGCCGCCGCCCGCCGAGCCATCCCACGGCATGGGCGTGCGCTTGGCCTCGTCGTTGTTCGCGGCGCCGTTGGCCAGCCCGAGCTCCTCGCCGTAATAGAGGAAGGGCGCTCCCGGCAGGGTGAGCAGCAGGGCCGCCGCGTTGGCCAGCTTGCCCCCGTTGCCGCCGAGCTGCGTGGCCACTCGCACCATGTCGTGGTTGGTGAGGAAGGGCGCGTCACTGATGCCCGCTGGGTACACGGCCGCCATCTCCGCCAGCTTCGCGGCGATGGGCGCGGCGTTGCCCCCATTGAGGCTCGCGAGGATCTGCTCCGAGAGCGGGAAGTTGAAGTTCAACGGCAGCTCATCCCCGCCCGGCACGTCCTTCGTCGAGCCGTAGTAGGGGGCGATCAGGGGCGTGGTGGTCCAGTTCTCGCCCGCGAGCACCGCGTCCGGCTTCACCTGCCGCACGTACGCGGCGAACTCCTTCCAGAACGCATGGGTCTCCGGCGTGTCGGCCTGCCCACCGCCCGCGCCTGTCTCGATGAGGTAGCGCGCGGCATCCAGCCGGAAGCCATCCGCGCCTCGCGAGAGCCACAGCGAGGCCAGGCGCTTCACCTCCGCGCGCAGCTCCGCGTTCTGAAGGTTCAGGTCCGGCATCCCCTCCCAGAAGACGCCGTAGTAGTAAGCGCCGTTGCGCAGGTGCCAGGAGGGCGTGTTGTTGAACGGATCCCACGGCTGCTTCCAGCCTGGATCCTGATCCCGCCACACGTACCAGTCGCGCTTCGCGGACGTGCGAGAAGAGGCGGAGTCCACGAACCACGGGTGGTCCACCCCCGAGTGGTTGATCACGAAGTCGAGGATGACGCGCATGCCTCGCTTGTGGGCCTCGGCGCAGAGCTGCTCGAAGTCCTGCTCGGTGCCGTAGTCCGGCTCGACGCGCTCGTAGTCCACCACGTCATAGCCGTGGTAGCTGGGCGACTCGAAGATGGGCATCAGCCACAGCGCGTCCACGCCCAGGTCCTGCGTCGTGTTGGGGTCCCCGTCGTTGAGGTAGTCCAGGCGGGAGATGAGGCCCTGGAGGTCCCCCTTCCCGTCCCCATTCGAGTCCTGGAAGCTGCGGACGAAGACCTCGTAGAAGACGGCCTTGCGGTACCACTCGTCGCCGGCGGCCGGGGCGATCTCGCTCGGGGGCGGCTGCGTGTCCGGAGTCTTCCCCGGCGTCTCCGGAGAGCCTCCCCCAGAGCCCGAGCCACAAGCCCACCCGGACAGCGCCACGACGAGCACCGAGGCATGAAGACGCGAAGCGCGCATCAGGACCGGCCCACCACCTTCTTGAGGAAGCCCCAGAAGCGGCCCGCTCGCTCGCGCAGATCCGCGCCGCGCCGCTCCTCGGCCGCCCGCGCCGCGTTCACGTCCACCTTGAGCTGCTTGGCCAGCTGATCCGACGTGTAGCGCGTGGCCAGCGTCGCGCGCACGGACTTGCGCGTCTGGTACTCGCGCGCCTCCACGTACAGCACGCACTCCGCGTCCAGCTTGATGGTGACCGCCACGCGCACCGAGCCCTTCGGCCCCGGCGGCAGGCCCTCGAGCCGCACCGTGCCCAGGTACTCGTTGGCGGAGATGTGGTTGTCCTCTCCCTGGAAGATGGACAGCTCCAGCACCTCCTCGTCGTCCCGCGAGGTGGACACCGCGAAGGAGCGCTGGGCCGGCAGCGGCGAGTTGCGCTCGATGACGCGCTGGAAGGCGCCGCCCGGCATCGCCAGACCGATGGTCATCGGCAGCACGTCGATGAGCACCACGCTGCTGACCTTCTCGAGCGCCGTCGAGTACAGCGCCGCGCCCAGCGCCACCGCCTCGTCCGCGTTCACGCTGGAGTGCGCCGACTTGCCGAACAGCGCCTTGATCTTCTCGCGCACCAGCGGCATGCGCGCCTGGCCGCCCACCAGGATGATGTCGTCGATGTCGCTGGGCTTCAGCCGCCCGTCCAGCAGCACGTCCCGCACCACATCCAGCGTGCGAGTCACCAGCCCCTCGCAGATGCGCTCCAGGTCCGCGCGGGTCATCGTGAAGCGCAAGTCCCTCGGGCGGCCGATCTCGTCGGTGACGAGCATGGGGATGTGGACTTCGTAGTGGTTGCGCTCCGAGAGGGCGATCTTCGCGCGCTCGGCCGCGTCGCTCATGCGCGACAGCGCGACGCCGTCTCCCTGGAAGGCCACGTTCTCCAGCTGCTGGAAGCGCTCGAGCAGGAAGTCGACGATGGCGTTGTCGAAGTCGATGCCGCCCAGGAAGATGTCACCGCCGGTGGCCAGCACCTCGAAGACGTTCTTCTCGATGCGCAGCACCGTCGCGTCGAAGGTGCCGCCGCCCAGGTCGTACACCAGCACGCGCTTGTTCATCTCGCGGTTGAGGCCGTAGGCCAGCGCCGCGGAGGTGGGCTCGTTGAGGATGCGCTCGACCTTGAGGCCCGCCAGCGCGCCGGCCTTGCGGACCGCCTCGCGCTGGGGCTCGGAGTAGTAGGCGGGCACCGTCACCACCGCGCGCTCCACCTTCTGCCCCAGGTGCTGCTCGGCCATCTCCTTGCACTCCTTGAGGATGAGGCCCTGCACCTCCTCCAGCGAGAGCACATGGTCGCCCAGGCGCACCGCCGCGCGGCCCAGCGTGTCGGGGACGATCTCGTAGTGGAAGCGCTCGCGGACCTGCTTCACCACGGCGCTCTCGTAGGGGCGGCCCACCAGCCGCTTCGCGCCGTAGATGGTCTGCGTGGGGCGCATGACGAGCTGGTTCTTCGCCCGGTGGCTCACCAGCAGCTTGCTCTGCGCCGTGAGCGAGATGACCGAGGGGATGGTGTTGTAGCCCTCCTTCGAACGCAGCACCGTGGGGCGCCCGCCCGTCATGATGGCCACGCACGAGTTGGTGGTCCCCAGATCGATGCCGACGATCTGCCCCGTGCCCGCCACCGGCACCGGCGGCGGCAGGAAGACGGTCGGCGGCATGGCCATCCTGCTGGGAGGAGGCTCGGGCGGCACGGGCCGGACGGAAGGAGACGGCAGCACCTGGGTGGCACTCTCGGGCGGCTTCGGCTCGGGGGCCCGAGGCGCCTCGGCCCGGGCCACTGGTGGGCTCGGGGCCGGCGCTGGAATCGGACGCTGCGCGGCAGGCGCGGCAGGTGCCGCCACGGGCTGCGCGGGCGGCTTGGGGCTGGGGGGAGGTGCGGGTGCTCGACCGGGAGCCTTGCCCTTTCGCTGATGACCGGGCTTGTCCATCTCCAGGTCGGCGCCATCGCCCAGATCCAGCTCGAACTCCACGCCTCCGCCCGGCTTGAAGACCTCCTCCGTGGTATCCGCCGCGGAGCGGAGCTTGGGCCCCTGCAGGCCCAGGTCCACATCGAAGTCGGCGCCCGAACGCCCAGCCGGGGCCTGCGCGGCGGGAGGAGGCGCCGGAGGAGCAGGAGGCGGGGCCTGAGGCACCGGAGCTGCGGGCGGCGGAGGCGCGGCGGGCCGGGCTTGAGCCACGGGCGCTGGAGGTGGTTGCGGCGCGGGCGCCACGGGGCGGGCCGGTGGAGGCACGGCGATGACGGGCGCGGCCTGAGGCACGGGAGTCGCCTCGATCGTCGGCAGCAGGGAGTCTGCCTCGTCCAGCGGCATCCCCACGGCGACGGGGAGCTCCCCGCCCAGCGACTCCATCTCGAAGTCGATGTCGGGCATGGGCTCGTCGAGGACCTCGAACTTCACCTCGGACGGCATCGGCGCGGAGGGAGCCGCCTCGAGCAGCTCGTCGACGCCGATGTCCACATCCCCCTCGGGAGGCGGCGGAATGGCCAGCGGCACCGGCGTGGGAGAGAAGGGCACGGCGGGGACCGGAGCCGAGGGGGGCTTCCCCCCAACCGGCGCGCCAAGGTCCGCGAGATCATCGAGCAGCGCGGACAGATCCGCGCTCTCCTCCATGCGCTCATCGGCCTCGATGGGAGGCGCGAGAGGCTTCGGGGCGGGAGCCTTCGCGGGCGCACCCTTGGGAGGCGCCGCGGGAGCGGGCGGAGCGACTGGAACAGCGGGAATCGAGCGAGCCACGGGCGCGACAGAGGGCGCGATGGCCGGCAGCCTCGAGGCGGTGACGCGCTTGCCGACGCGATCCAGCATCCCCTTGGCCAGCATCTCCTTCTCCAGCGCATCGGCATCCGCGGAGTTCGCCTCAGCCGCGGCCCTGTTGAGCTGGAGCATCTTGTCGATGAGGTTCTGGGTGAGCGGATCCAGCTCCTGGAACTGGAGGCCCATGCCCGGAGGCCCTTCGGTGCTGTTGGCGTCGCGCACCCAGCGCACCACGGCCGTGCCGCGCAGCACTCGGACGCCGCCGGCGATCTGCACCTCGAATTTGACGAGCGTGCCCACCGGTTGCGGAGTCCGCGACCGGATGAACATGCCGCCAGGGCTCAAGTTGGTGGCGAACTCCTCAGCGAAGCTCCCCACATCCGAGTGCTTGAGCTTCACCAGCAGACCCACGGCCTTCCGGTCTGTCGCGCGCCGCCCCTGTTCCATAGGATCAGAACTGTCGCGGCTCCGGTGCCCCGGGCTCAAGCTCTTATTACGAGCCCTGCCTGCCCGTTTGGTTATCGACCCATGTGTGTAGGCCGATGCCTCACCCAGCGGATCCACCTACCCCATGGCATCCTTGACGGGCCGCCCGCACCACGAGGCGCAGGGCGGCCGCACTCTTCGCCGCGCGGTGACAGACCTACCTGGACCGTTGGAGTGGCGTGAGCGCGGCCCGCTCAGTGGTTGCCGTAGCGCTTCTCTCCGGCCTCGACGCGGAGCTTCAGCCGGTTCTGCGTGGGCGGCAGCGGGCAGGTGGCGAACGAGGTGAAGGCGACGGTGCCCGGAGAGCTCAGCTCCTCCAGCTCGCCCAGCACGTTGGGCACGGGCAACTTGTGCTCGGCGGTGGAGGGCTCGAAGCGCGCCTCCACGCGCCAGGCGGGGCTCGGCGCATAGGTGGGGATGCCGTGGAACGCCTTGCGCGTGGGCGCCTCCGAGTCCTTCACCCGCACGCCCAGCCGCTCGCCGCGACGGATGACGAAGAAGCGCAGCGTCCCCAGCGCCAGCGTGTCCGGAGGCCCCTCGGCATCGCTGCGCAGCGTGCCGCCAGTGAAGGGCTTGCCCTCCAACGTCAGCGCCACCCCGGGCTCGAGGGAGAGGCTCACCGTGCTGCCCTTGCGGGTGAAGGTGCCCGCGTGGGCCGGCATGGGGGCCGGGAAGAGCAAGTCGTTGTCCACGGCCGAGCCGAAGCGGTTGGGGCCCTCCTTGAGCCAGTGCAGCCCCACCAGGGTGAGCCAGCCATCCTCCGCGGTCAGCCGGGCGATACGCTTCGCGTGCCAGGCGCGAGTCTGGGCTTCGAATTCGGAAGGATCATTCATGGTCGGCGAGGCCCCCAGGGCCAGCAGGAGCAGAGGACTCCATCTCATAGGCGCGCGAAGATGGCAGGCCCGAAGGGGCCTCGGGAATCCCCAACGCGCCTCAGGCC
The DNA here is from genome assembly GCF_045802625.1 of Hyalangium sp. Taxonomy (NCBI): domain Bacteria; kingdom Pseudomonadati; phylum Myxococcota; class Myxococcia; order Myxococcales; family Archangiaceae; genus Hyalangium; species Hyalangium sp. Next base: position 29,626 of record NZ_JBJMQP010000145.1, read on the forward strand.
CCCGCTGCTCCGTGGCGCCATTCATGAAGGTCTTTGTAAGATAAAAATTACAGTGTGTGCGGCTCAACAAAGGTCAGCGGGGAGCGGTATGCTTTAAGCATGTCATTTTGAACTCTGCCCCCGCTGGTGCCCGGGCAGCGCGCTTGAGGAGACCATACCGTGTCCTTCGACAACGAGCAGCGGCGGCCCCGGCGGTACCCCTTGCGACTGTCCATCAAGCTCCACCGGGGGCGTGACGTGCTGGACGCCGACATCATCAACGCCTCGTCCAGCGGGTGCCTGCTGCTGAGCGAGCTGCCGCTGGAGCCGGGCCAGCAGCTCGAGGCCAGCATCCCCGAGCTGCTGATTCCCCGGACCAAGCTCCACATCCTGCGCTGCCAGGCGACGCCCTCGGGGTACATGGTGGCCGCGTACTTCGATGCGGCGATGAGCGACGAGTCCCCCATTCCTTTCTTCTCGGATGAGAGCCGGCCCGAGGCTTCCATGCCTCGCTGGCTGAACTGATTCACCCCTGGGCGGTGAGCTCCGGAGCCGGCCCGCGAGGGCTGGCTTCCGTTGAGCCCATACGCTCGCGCCCGACCGGAGACCGATAAACGGTCCGGTCGGGGACTGAGATGCGCTCGCTGTCTCGCACGGCAGGGCGATCCAAAGACCCCTCTTCCGTTCAATGCACGAACAGGATCGGGGCCATTGTGCGCTTTTTGACGGGCTCACCTGTCCATTAGCCCTGGGTCATTTCATCCCTGTGGGTCAGGTAAAACCCCTGTATCCAACTTTACGCTCGCTTTGGCCGCAGCTGAAACTCAACGGCTGGAGATCCGAGCCCTTGCGAAAGAACGGCAGCAGCTAGAGATTTTTTTACCCACGCTATTCGACCCCAATAAAAAAAATGCGCCCCTCGCACATGCGTCGGAACCCACCCAGGGGGTATATAAAAACCCCCTCGACTCCGAGAAAATCCGGGGGGTTATCCAACCAATGCGGCGCGTCCTCGGGGGCAAAGCATGGGATTCCAGCGCATCCGGTCCGAAATCAGGTGATGCAGCGGGTCCTGGATCAACTCAGCGAAAAACAAGACATTCTGGGTAGGTCCGCTTTCATCCGCTTCCTTCAGGACACGCGCTATACCCCCCAGGATCGGCTCAGCTTTCTGCCGTGCCTCGCACCGTTTGTCCTGGGCTTTGCGGACCTGCACCGCGCCCTTCGGGAGGGTGAAAACAACCCCATCCCTGAGCTCTCCCACGAAAGCGCACATTGGGCGCTGTACCTCCAAGACCTACAGGTGCTGGGGTTAAGTCCCCCTCCTGACTTTACAGGCATGCTGCATCTGCTGTGGGGGGCGGACGGCAGCTTCGCCCGGCGGACGATCTACGAGCTGATCGAGCTGTCGACAGGGGCCAGCCCGGCCAAGAGCCAGGTCCTGAGGATGGCGCTCCACATGGCGGGGAGCGTGACGCTGGGGGCGCTCGAGCCGGTGGCCCACGCGTACGAGGCGCGCACGGGGAAGAAGCTGGCCGGCCTCCTCCACCTGCGCGCGCAGCTCCCGCGGAGCTCCTGGGCCCCCGGCGCCGTGGAGCTGGACCCGCGGCCCGAGCAGGAGCAGGACCTCCTCGAGTCGATCGACGAGGCCTTCCGCCTCCTGGGTGCGCTGGCCGATCAGCTGCTGGGCCACGCCCGGCGCCGGCTCGAGGTGAAGCAGGCCCAGTCCGCCTGGGAGCCGCCCTCGCTGCTCACGTTCGAGGAGTTCGGCACCGCGCGCATCCAGGCGCTGTGCGAGGCGGTGGGCTACAGCGCACAGGACACCGAGACGGTGAAGCGCTTCTTCACCTTCATGAGCCAACCCTGGGGCTCGCGGTTGATCGGCACCACCCCGCCGTGGAGCTCGGACATCACCGATGACCACACGCCGTTCGAGCTCTCGCTGTCGATCGACGGCGAGCGGCCCGAGGTCCGCTTCCTCATGGAGGCGCAGAACCCGCTGCCTGGCCCCACCACGCTCCGCTCGGCCTGGGAGAACGGGCTGGCGCTGAACGAGCGGCTGAACCGGGAGTTCGGTGTGCGGCTGGAGCGGTTCGAGCAGGTGAAGGAGCTGTTCGAGCCGGTGGATCCGGACGCCCGCTTCGCGCTCTGGCACGCCTTCTTCCTGAAGGAGGGGCGGCCCGACATCAAGGCCTACCTCAACCCCGCGGCGCGAGGCCGCCGGCACGCCCAGGCGGTGGTCCGCAACGCCCTGGAGCGGCTGGGCTTCGCTGGCGCCTGGCGCTGCCTCACCGAGCGGGTCATGCGCGGCGACGAGCGGGATCAGCTCATCTACTTCTCGCTGGATCTGTCGGCGCACCGCGCGGCCCGGGTGAAGCTCTACGTCGCGCACCAGGACACGACTGCGGAGGAGCTCGAGTCCGTCATGTCCCTGGGGCCCGAGTACGTCCCCGGCGAGGCCTGGGTCTTCTGCCAGGCGCTGAGGGGGCGGCGCGGGCGGTTCGGGACGGCGCGCTCGGTGCTGACGTGCCTGGCGTTCACCTCGGATGATGACGAGCGCCCCAGCAGCGTGACGCTGCACGTGCCCGTGCGCTGCTACACGCGCAACGACGAGGAGTCCATGGAGCGCATCCGCTTCCTCCAGGAGCCGCGAGCCCAGGTCATGCTGAAGCAGGCGGTGTACGCGCTGGCGCATCGTCCGCTCGCGGCGGGCACGGGCCTCATTCAGTGGGCCTCCATGCGGCGGCAGGATGGTAGGGTGCGAACCACCTTCTACCTGGCCACGGAGGCCTACGGCGCTTCCTCGACGCAGCTCGTGGCACCGGCCCGGCCCCTGGCCACGGCGGTGCACGGCTCCGAGCAGCGCCTCAACGCGTGATGCACTGGATGGACTCGATCGCCGCGCGGCTCATCGGCCGCCGCCCTCGCTTCTTCTCGGACGGGTGGGGCACTCAGTCCCTGCTCGAGCGGCTCTCGCGCAGCCCCCAGGGCTTCGCTCTGCCGGAGCTCCACGAGGTGACGCTGAGCGCCGCGAGGCGAGAGGGGCGCTTCCTCGTTCAAGAGGGGCGGTTTCCCAGCCCCGCGGCGGTAGGCCCCCTGCCCGCCTCGAGCGCCGAGGCCCGCTTCCAACTGCTGCTGCCTCCGAACGCCGGGCCTCGCCCTCCTATCTGCGTCTTCCTGGCCGCCTCGGGAGATCACGGCTATGGCCTGCGGCGCTTCCTGGCCCGGCCGCTCGTCTCCCAGGGCCTGGGGGCGCTGCTGCTGGAGAACCCTTTCTATGGATCGCGCCGGCCTCCCGGGCAGCAGGGCGAGGCGCTGCGCACGGTGGCGGAGCTGCTGCTCATGTTCCGGGCCACGGCGGTGGAGGCCGTCGCGCTGCTGGGCTGGCTGCTGGCACGGGGCCACCCCAAGGTGGGCATCTCCGGCTACAGCATGGGAGGCAGCATGGCCGCGTACTCCGCGGCGCTCTTCCCGCTGCCCGCCGCCGTCATTCCCCTGGCCGTGGCGCACTCGGCGGCTCCCGTGTTCACGCAGGGAGTGCTGTCGGCCCTGCCCGACTGGGAGGCCCTGGGACGCACGTGTGGAGGCGTGGAGGCGGCGCGCCAACGGCTCGCCGAGGTTCTGGAGGGCCTCGCCATCACCCAGCTTCCACCGCTGTCCAACCCGCGCCGCGCCGTCATCGTCGCCGCGCGCCAGGATGGCTTCGTTCCCTCCGCCTCCACCCTGCGGCTGCTGCAGCACTGGCGCGGCGCCGAGCTTCGCTACGTCCAGGGAGGCCACGTGAGCGGCCTGCTGGCCGGGCGGCGGATCATCACCCAGGCCGTGCTCGACGCCTTCTCCCGCATCGAGGCCCTCCAGCTGCCCGACGAGGCCCCCGCGGCCAGCTGAAAGGCGTGCTCGCGGCTCCGCCGTCTCAGGGCACCACGAAGCGGAGGAACGCGTCCTGGTTCCAGTGGTCCGTCGTGACTCCGTCGCGCTGGTGCCCGGTCACCACCAGCGCCCCTCCCGCGACCGAGCCCACCGCCGTGCTCGTGAGCGTGCAGGCGCCGCTCTCGCAGGACTCGGGCTGGAGCGTGCGCTCCCCCCGGGAAGCTCCATCCGGCGCGTAGAAGGAGAGCGTGCTCCCGCAGGCCGCCACCACCTCGCTCGACGCTCCCACCGCCAGTGAGGGCACGAAGCCCAGGGCATCGCACCCGGGCCGCCGCAACCACCCCTCGTGGCCTTGCGAATCCATCGTCAGCAGGAAGGCACCGCCCTCCGGCAGCGTCGTGCCGCCCCAGCGCAGGGCGCCCTGCGCTTCGCCCGCCACCACCACCGAGCCATCCGCCCTCACCGCCACGCCGGTGATGCGGCCCTCGACGCCGCTCAGCACCCGCCCCCAGGCCAGGCTCCCATCCGGCTCGAACATGAACACGGCGAGGCTCGGAGCCCCCGCGGCTCCGAACCGCTGATCACTCAGCTCCAGCTCACCGTCCAGCGCCCCCGTGGCTACCGCCCGTCCCGTGGGCGTGAGCGCCACCGCGCCCAGCTCGGTGCCCTCCCCCGCCCAAACGAGCCGCCGCGTCCAGCGCACGCTTCCATCCGCCGCGTAGCGCGTGAGCAGGGGCACATGCGCCTCCGCCGTCCACTCCTCGCCGGAGATGAGCACCTCGCCCGAGGCTCCCACCGACAGGCCGTGGATCTTCTGGCCCACGCGCCGCTGCCACTCGGGCTCACCCGCCGAAGAGAAGCGCACCAGGAAGCCGTCCTCCGCGTCGCCCAGCCCGAAGTCCACCGGGAACAGGAACGCGTTCCCGCCCAGGTACACCGCTCCGTCTCCCGAGGCGCCAATGTGCGGCTCTGAGATCTGGTTCCTCTGGAACTCCCGGGTCCACTCGGGCCCCCCCGCCACCGTGTACCGCGAGAGCGTGAGCGCGCGCTGCTGGCCGTCCACCGGCGGGCGATCCGCATCCTCGCGCGGCGTGGACAGCCAGACCCACGACACGTGGCCCGCTCCATCCACGGCCACTGCCATCCCCGTGTCGTCCTGGGGGCCGCCTCGCTGGTGGGACCAGGGGTGAGGCGCGGGAGGCATCGTCCGCTCGGGCGGCCGCTCGGGAGGCGTTGAGGGCCCAGGAGCCGGCTCGGAGGGAAGGGGCTCGGGCGTCTGGGACTCTTGAGGAGCTGGCGGCTGGGGAGCGGGCACAGCGAGCGTCGGCCCGGGCTCAGACGGTGCCTCCGAGTCCGCGACGGGCGGAGTTCCGCCCTCCTGTCCGCAACCCGCGCCCCACAGCATCAGCGCCGCCACCGGAGCCATCACCGTCCACCGACTTCCGCCACCACTCTTACAGCGCATGCACGCTCCCAGCCCCTTCCTCGCCGCCCGACATTGGCTACCCGGGAAGACGGGTCAGAGAACGTAAGCAGCGTGTTTTCGAAGCGCATTCCAGGGTGAATCCCCCCCTGTCCTCCCCTTGGAGAGCAGGCGCCCGAGCCCCTTGGCGGCTCCAGCGGCAGCCCCTGCCCGGACGGAGGGCCGGAATAGCCGCCCCCCTGGAAGGTTTGCCACCCCACGTCCGCCATGGACGTGAGGTGCGGAAACCGATGGTCCCCGCGCCCTACCCCGGTTAAGAGAACCGATCTTATGGAACGTGCCGCCACCACCCCAATGACCGCGCAGGAGCCGCTGCCCACCGAGGATCTCCGCGCCGTCGATGAGCTCGCCCAGGCCCGGGCGCAGATTGTCGAGCAGATTGAGAAGCGCGTCGTCGGCCAGCGGGATGTCGTCGAGCACCTGCTCATCTCCCTCTTCAGCCGAGGCCACTGCCTCTTCGTGGGCGTGCCCGGGCTGGCCAAGACGCTGCTCATCTCCACGCTGGCGGACGTGCTCAACCTGTCCTTCAACCGCATCCAGTTCACGCCGGACCTGATGCCCTCGGACATCACCGGCACGGACATCCTCGAGGAGGACAAGGCCACCGGGCACCGCACCTTCCGCTTCGTGCAGGGCCCGCTGTTCGCCAACATCATCCTCGCGGACGAGGTGAACCGCACCCCGCCCAAGACGCAGGCGGCGCTGCTCCAGGCCATGCAGGAGTACCGCATCACCGCCGGCGGCCGGACCTACCCGTTGGACTTGCCCTTCCTCGTGTTCGCCACGCAGAACCCCATCGAGCAGGAGGGCACCTACCCGCTGCCCGAGGCGCAGCTCGACCGCTTCATGTTCCTGGTGGACGTGGGCTACCCCACCGCCGAGGAGGAGGTGCAGATCGTCAAGAGCACCACCGGCGGGGCCCAGCCGAAGCTGGAGAAGATCCTCTCGCCCGAGCGCATCCTCGCGCTGCAGGAGCTGGTGCGCCGGGTGCCGGTGCCGGACCATGTGGTGCGCTACGCGGTGGAGCTGGTGCGCAACACCCGCCCCAAGGAGCCGGGCGTGCCCGAGTTCGTGGCGAAGAACGTGTCCTGGGGCGCCGGCCCTCGCGCCAGCCAGTACCTGGTGCTCGCGGCCAAGGCCCGCGCCATCCTCAACGGGCGCTTCGTGGCCACGGTGGAGGACGTGCGCGCCCTGGCCCGCCCCGTGCTGCGCCACCGCGTGCTGCCCAACTTCACCGCCGAGAGCGAGGGCATCACCTCGGTCAAGCTGGTGGATCAGCTGGTCGCCACGGTGAAGGGATAAGCGCAAGGTCCCATGGCGCTGCTCGATGCCCAGACGCTGTCCCGGTTGCAGGGAGTGAAGCTGCGCGCCCGCGCGGTCATGGAGGGCGTGCTCTCTGGCCTGCACAAGAGCCCCCACCAGGGCCAGAGCGTGGAGTTCGCCGAGCACAAGGAGTACGCGCCCGGCGACGAGCTGCGCCACCTGGACTGGAAGGCCTACGGCAAGTTCGACAAGTACTACATCAAGCGCTTCGAGCATGAGACGAACCTGCGCTCGGTGATGGTGGTGGATGCGTCCGCCTCCATGGGCTACCGCAGCGGGGCGCTCTCCAAGCTGGAGGTGTCCACCATCCTGGCCGGCGCGCTGTGCTACCTGCTGGTGCGCCAGCAGGACTCGGCGGGCCTGGCCGTCATGGCGGGCGACACCTTCCGGGATGTGCCTCCGCGCGCCTCCGCCGGGCACCTCAACGTGCTGCTGGATGCGCTGGAGCACGCGCAGGCCCAGGGTGGGACGAACCTGGTGAGCGCGGCGGACCACCTGGCCGAGGTGCTCCCGCGCCGCTCCTCCGTCATCGTCCTGTCGGACTTGCTGGACGAGCGGCAGGACGCGCTCAAGCGCATCCTCGCCCTGCGGCAGCGGAAGAACGACGTGGTGCTCTTCCATGTGGTGGATCCGGCGGAGCTGACCTTCCCCTTCGATGATCCCACCCTCTTCCTGGACATGGAGGGGGATGCGCGTGTCGAGGTGAACCCGCGCGAGATCAAGGAGAGCTACCTGGAGGAGTTCGGTGCCTTCCTGGCGAGCGTGAAGTCGGCGTGCGCCGAGGCGGACGTGGACTACGAATTGGTGCGCACCGACGAGCGGCTGGACGAGGTGCTGCTGCGCTTCCTGGCGCGGCGCGGGAGGCGGCGTTGATCTTCGGCAACCCGTTGATGCTCTGGGGCACGCTCGGGGCGCTCATTCCCCTGCTGGTGCACCTGTTTGATCGGCGGCGGCCCCGCCCGCACCCGTTCCCGCCCATGGCCTTCGTGCTGCGCAGCCAGAAGCGCACGGCCAGCCGGCTCAAGCTCAAGCGGCTGCTGCTGTACGCGCTGCGCACCCTCATCCTGCTGGCCATCCCCATCGCGCTGGCCCGGCCGGAGCTGCGCAAGGACGCGCAGGCCGCCGCGGTGGTGAAGGGTCCGGCCGCCACCGCCGTGGTGCTGGATGCCTCGCTCTCCATGCGGTGGTCGGACGGCACCTCGCTCTTCGAGCGCGGGCAGGACGAGGCGCGCGACGCCCTCAAGGATCTACAGGCCGACGAGCCCTCCACGGTGCTGGTGTGCACCAACGCGCCCGCCACGCCTCCGCCGCTCGGCTTTGATCGCGCTCGGCTCCGAGCCATCATCGACGAGGCCAAGCCCACCTATGGCACCGCGGACCTCTCGCGCTGCATGGACATGGCGGCGCGGGCGCTGGAGGAGAACCCCACGCCGGGCAAGCGGCTGGTGCTCGTCTCGGACATGACGGCCACGGCCTTCCGGCTGGAGGCGCCGCCGCCCACGGTGAAGGACCCTACCGGCAAGCTGGTGCGGCCAGAGGTGGTGCTGCGGGACGTGGCCTCGGGCCGCGAGGCGCTGCCCAACCACGCGCTGGTGGACCTCAAGATGGAGCCCGCGCTGCAGGCCGGACCGCGCGCCTTCCAGTTCACCTTCACGGTGAAGAACTACGGCCCACAGGCGGTGAAGGACCTGGAGGCCACGGTGCGCGTGGGCGAGTCCACGCTGGCCAAGGGCTTCGTGGACGTGCCCGCCAATGGCACCGCGCAGAAGACGCTCACGGTGCGCTTCCCCCAGGGCGGCACGGTGGAGGGCATGGTGGTGCTCGCGCCGGACTCGCTGCCGGAGGATGACCGGCGGCCCTTCGTGCTGCCGGTGCCGAAGACGCTCAAGGCGCTGGTCGTCAACGGCTCGCCCCACGCCACGCGCTACCGGGACGAGGCCTTCTTCGTGGAGGCCGCCCTGTCCGCTCCGGGCTCGCCGGTGGACGCGTCCGTGCGCGACACGGATGCGGGCCTGCGCGAGGACTTCTCCACGTATGACTTGGTGCTCCTGCTCAACGTGCCCGCGCCCAACAAGGAGGACTCGGAGCGGCTGGCCGCCTTCGTGAAGGCGGGCGGCGGCCTCTTCATGAGCATGGGCGACCGCGTGGACCCCGACGCGTACAACCGCCAGCTCGGCGCGCTGCTGCCTCGGCCGCTGCGGGTGGTGCGCACCAGCGTGGAGCGCGAGGACCCCGACTCGGACTCGAAGGCGGCGAAGCTGGCGCAGGTGCAGCTGGAGCACCCTCTCTTCTCTCCCTTCACCGGCCGCGCCGAGGAGGGCCTGGTGGGGGCTCGCTTCTACCGCTACATGCTGCTGGAGGCGGACAACCCCGCGGCCGCTGGCACCAGCCAGGTGCTGGCCACCTATGAGGACGGCGCCCCGGCGGTGGCGGTGGCCCGGCGGGGCAAGGGGCGCGTGGCGCTCTTCACCAGCACCGTGGACCGTGACTGGAGTGACTTCGCCATCCGCACCAGCTTCCTGCCGCTGATGCAGCGCTTCGCCGCGTACCTCACCGGCTCGCTGGAGGAGCGCGAGGAGCAGCGGGTGCGCGTGGGTGAGACGGTGACGCTGCGGCCCGAGCAAGGACAGACGCTCGCCGCGGTGCGCGCGCCGGACGGGGCCGAGCTGCCGGTGAAGGCGCAGCAGGATGGCACCGTGGTGGCCGGCCCCCTGGTGGAGCCGGGCCTGCATGCCGTGCTGGGCGCCGATGGCAAGCCGCTCCAGGCGCTGGACTTCCCCGTGACGCTGGACCCGGCCGAGAGCGATCTCACGCGCGTCCCCTCGGACACGCTCACCGCCTACTTCGGCGAGGAGACGGTCAAGGCCTCCAGCAACGACGCCGAGCGCCCAAAGGTTCCGCTCTGGACATGGCTCATCGTCGCCGCGTGCGCTGCCTTCTTCTTCGAGGGTACGCTGTTGCGGAAGTAGTCAGCGCCACCCGCGATGATGCACCCTTCCCGAGAGCTCCACCCAGGGCAGCCGCTGCGAAGCCTTCCGAGCCTGGCCGCGAACCTCTCCCCCTTCGCGAGCTCCACGCCGGGACGCTACGGTGTTGCCGTCCTGAGCACCGCGCTGGCGCTCCTGCTCCAGAAGACCCTCGGCAGTTACATCCTCGCCACGCCCTTCCTGCTGTTCTTCGGCGCGGTGATGCTCTCGGGCTGGTGGGGAGGAGCAGGGCCGGGGCTGCTGTCCATGGGCCTGTCCGCGCTGGCGACCGACTACTACTTCCTGCCGCCTTTCCAGGCGCTCAAGCTCTACCCCGGCCAGGCGGTCTCGCTCGGGCTCTTCGTCGTGATTGGCTCCGTGATGACGCGGCTGAACCTGTCGCTACGGCGGAGGAGCGCCGAGCGGACCCGGTTGCTGGAGCTCGAGCGCCAGGCCCGGCTCGAGCTGGAGGCCGAGCGGGCTCGCCTGCATGAGCTGCTCATGCAGGCCCCCGCCTTCGTGGCGCTGTTCCGCGGGCCCGAGCACGTCTACACACTGTCCAACCCGCTGAACAACGATGCGCTGGGGCACAGGCCGGTGCTGGGCAAGACGATCCGTGAGGCCGTGCCCGAGGTGGAGCCCCAGGGCTTCGTGGCCCAGCTCGATCGCGTGTACGCGACCGGCACGGCCTTCACGGCTCGGGAGGTGCCCGTCAAGCTCCCCGGGCCCGATGGCACCGAGCGGGAGCTCTTCATCACGCTCATCTATCAGGCGACGCGCGACGCCCAGGGCCGCATCGACGGGATTGCCCACTTCGGCTTCGACGTCACCGCCACCGTCCGCGCGCGCCAGCAAGCCGAGGCGCTGGCCACCGAGCTCCAGCGCAGCGAGGAGCGCTACCGCGGCTTCGTCAGCAAGAGCACCGAGGGCATCTACCGGGTCGCCACCGCTCCCATCCCCACCTCGCTGCCCGAGGACGAGCAGATCGAGCGCATGTTCCAGGACTCGTACATCGCGGAGTGCAACGACGCCATGGCTCGGATGTATGGCTTCGACAGCGCGGCGGAGCTCCAGGGCACTGCGTTGACGAAGCTGCTGGTGCGCGAGGATCCAGGCAACGTGGAGTTCCTGCGGGCCTTCAGTCAGAGCGGCTACCGGCTCGAGAACGCGGAGTCCCGCGAGGTGGCTCGGGATGGCTCGCCCCGGATCTTCCTCAACAACCTGGTGGGCATCGTCGAGGGTGGGCTCCTCGTGGGAGCCTGGGGCATCCAGCGGGACGTGACGGAGCAGCGCCATGCCGAGGAGGAGCTCCTGCGCGCGGAGTCGCACTCACGCTTCCTCGCCGAGGCCAGTGGTGTGCTGGCCTCGTCCCTGGACTACGAGTCCACCCTGCGCAACGTGGCCCGGCTCGCCGTGCCGGCGCTCGCGGACTGGTGCATGGTCGACCTGCTGCAACCGGACGGGACGCTCAAGCGGGTGGAGACGGTGAGCGCCGCGCCGGACGAGGCCGGCCTCGCGCGGCTGGTCCAGGAGGACGGAAACTCCTCGAACCCCGGCTCTCCGTCCCTCCAGGCGCTCAGGCAGGGCAGGTCCCTCCTCTTCGAGGACGTCACCGGCTCGCTCGGCCAGCCGGGCGCGCAGAGCCAGGCACATGGGCGGTTGATCTCCGCCCTGGGTGCCGTCTCGTACATCGTGGTGCCCCTGATGATGCGAGGGCGCGCGCTCGGCGTGCTCAGCTTCTTCACGTCTCACTCCGGCCGGCGCTACACGACGACGCACCTGACCCTGCTGGAGGAGCTGGCGCGGCGCGCGGCCCTCTCGGTGGAGAACGCGCGGCTGTACCGCGAGGCCCAGGATGCCATCCGCCTGCGAGACGAGTTCCTCTCCATCGCCAGCCACGAGCTGAAGACGCCCCTCACCCCGCTGAGCCTCAAGCTGCAGATGCTCTCACGCGAGGCGCGGCGGCAGCCCGACTCTCCCTTCCGAAAAACAGTGGAGGACTACGTCACCGTCGGCTCCCGGCAGGTGAAGAAGCTGTCCGAGCTGGTGGGGGACTTGCTCGACGTGGCCCGGATTGCCGGGGGGCGGTTCCGCCTGGAGTTCGAGGAGGTGGAGCTGGGCCTGCTCACGCGGGAGGTGGTGGCACGCCATGAGCTGGAGGCGGCACGGGCCGGCTCCCCGCTCGTGCTGGAGGCCCCTGAGTCCGTGGCCGGGCACTGGGACAAGCTCCGGCTGGAGCAGGTCATCACCAACCTGGTCGACAATGCCATCAAGTACGGCGCTGGAAAGCCCATCCACATCCAGCTCGAGGCGGAGGCGGGCCGGGCCCTGCTGCGCGTGAAGGACGAGGGCATTGGCATCGCGCCCGAGAGCCTGTCGCGCATCTTCGACCGCTTCGAGCGCGCGGTGTCCGACAGGCACTATGGAGGCCTGGGGCTGGGCCTCTACATCACTCGCACCATCGTGGAGGCGATGAGCGGCAGCATCCAGGTCGAGAGCACGCTCGGCCAGGGCGCTACGTTCACGGTGGTGCTCCCCCGGAGGCAGCCCGACGCTCTGCCTTCCCCGCTCTCGGCCTGAGAGCGGGGGCGGGTGAATCAGGGCTCTTCCGTGGAACCCCCCGAAGGGGCTCCCGCGTTTCGGGACACGTAGGTGACGACCGGAGCGGTGCCGCGCCGTGGAGCCCCACCCTGACGCGGAGGGCGCCCGCCACGAGGCCCTGGAGGCTCAGCGTTGCGAGGCGCGGCCTCTGGACGGGGGCCTCTCGGGGGGCGATCTCCTCCTCGGTGGCCCGGCCCTCCCGCCGCGGATTGAGGCTGTCCTCCGTGCTGAGGAGGCCCACCTCGGCGATGACTGCCGCGATGCGCGGGGTGCCCACCCTGCTGCGGGTGGGGGGTTCCACTGTGCGGAGCATGGCCGCCGTGCTGAGTATGGCCGCCGTGCTGGGCGTGATTGCCCTGCTGCGCGTGCTCACGGGTGGGAGCATGCCCGCCGTGCGGAGCGTGCTCACGGGTGGGAGCATGCCCGCCGTGCGAAGCCTGTCCACCCTGGGGGGCATGACCTCCCTGCGCAGCAGTGCCCCCATGTCGAGCGTTCGCGGCGGGCGGAGCATGGCCGCCGTTCCGAGGATGTCCCCCGCGCGACGGACCCTGGCCCCCTGCATGAGGCGGCCGCCCACCGTGCGGAGCCCCCGGCTTCCCACCCGGAGCCCCCGGCTTCCCACCCGGAGCCCCCGGCTTCCCGCCTCCGTTCGGACGCCCGGGGTGATGGCCGCCCCGAGGACCGCCTCCTGGGCCGCCTCGGTGCGAGCGCTCTCCGCCCCGTGCATTCTTCGCGAGCTGGGCCACCTTGGGACGCTCGCCACCGCCCTGGCGCAGCAGGGCGAACTCGTCCTCCACCTCGGGAGCCGCGGCCGCGGGCGCTTCGTGAGCCTCGGCGTGTGGGCGCTCGCGGGGAGGAAGGGGCCGCCCCTCTGCCTGAGGCCTGCCACCTGGACGGCCTCCGGCCCGAGGACCGCGCGCATCCGGCATGCCGCGGCCGCTCGGCTCGAAGTCCGGCGTCAGCTCGCGGCGCACGTAGGCCCGCCAGATCTCCGACGCATCTCCCGCTCGTCCCAGCAGGCTCCGGTCGTAGCCCGCGAAGAACTGGAGCAGGTTGTCCACGTCCCGCTTGAAGAAGAACTCCGCCTGGCTGTTGGCCGCCGCGGCGACGGTCTGCGGAAAGTCGATGATGGTGGGGCCGCTGGCGCCGAGCAGGATGTTGTAGGGGCTCAGGTCGCCGTGGATGAGATCGCAGCAGAGGATCCTCACGGCCTGCTGCCGGAGATCCCGATAGAACTCCACCGCGAGCTCCGGGGTGAGCAGCGCGTCAATCAGGCGCGGCGCGGGCTGGCCCTCCGTGTCCACCACCAGCTCCATGAGCAGCACGCCCTCGTAGAACATCACCGGCGCGGGCACTCGGACGCCCGAGGTGTGCAGCTTGGAGAGCGCGTCGGACTCGGCGGTCTTCCAGGCCTCCTCCTCGGCCTCCTGGCCGAAGCGGCTGCCCTTCTCCATCGCTCGCCGGGTGCGGCTGTTGCGCACCAGCCGCCCTTCCTTGTAGCCAGCGTTGTTCTTGAAGTTGCGCTGGCTGCGCTCCTTGTAGATCTTCGCCGCCACGTACTGGCCGCCGTGCGTGGCGATGTAGACGTCCGCCTCTTTACCGCTCTTGAGGCGGGCGACGACCTCATCAATCACGCCATCGGCGAGGAGGACTTCAAGCGCTGCGTGCATAGTTGACCGGTGTTTACCATGTGGAACCCGTTGCTCGTTCTACCTCCTGGGTTCCGTTTCGCTCCCATCCTACGGTGGAAAGGGCCGCGAATCAGGAGGCATCTCCTCGCCCGCCCCCCCGCTGGGTTGGCTGCTTCACTCCTGGGGTAGAAAGCCTTGGAATTCCAGGCGAACGCCGGGGATAAGGTGGGCCCGTGACGACCGCCTCCGCCCTCTACCGAGACTGTGCCCGCCTCTTCATGGTGGGCTTCCCCGGCCCCCGTGTGGATCCCGAGTTCGCCTCGCTCATGGACGACGGCATCTTCGGGGCCATCCTCTTCAAGCGGAACGTGGGCACCGCGCAGGAGACCGCCACGCTGTGCCGGGAGGTGAAGCAGCGCGCGGGCAGGCCGTTCATCCTCTCGGTGGACCAGGAAGGGGGACGGGTGGCCCGGCTGCGCGGCGCTCCGTTCACCGCCCTGCCCTCCATGCGCGAGCTGGGGCAGCGCGGCACCGAGGCCACCGCCGAGCGCGTGGGGCGCCTGCTCGCGCACGAGCTGCGCGCGGTGGGCTTCGACTGGGACTTCGCGCCCGTGCTGGATGTGGACACCAACCCCGCCAACCCCGTCATCGGCGACCGCAGCTTCAGCCGGGACGCGGAGGTGGTGGCGAGGCTGGGCGTGGCGCTCGGGCGCGGGCTGGAGGCCGGCGGCGTGGCCTCCTGCGGCAAGCACTTCCCCGGCCACGGAGACACCACCACGGACAGCCACCTCACGCTGCCCCGGCTGCCGCATGATCTGGAGCGCCTGCGCCGCGTGGAGCTGGTTCCCTTCCGCGCCTTCGGCCAGGCGGGGCTCGCCTCGCTGATGACGGCGCACGTGCTCTTCGACGCGATTGAACCGGGCGTGCCCGCCACCATGAGCCACAAGGTGCTCCACGGCGTGCTGCGCCAGGAGCTGGGCTTCGATGGCGTGCTCGTCAGCGACGACCTGGAGATGAAGGCCATCGCGGACCACTACTCGGTGGAGGAGGCCGCCGTGCTGGGCACCCTGGCCGGCGTGGATCTGTTCCTCGTGTGCCACCGCTGGGACGTGCAGCGCAAGGCCATCGAGGCGGTGGTGAAGGCGGTGGAGTCCGGCCGCATCCCTCGCGAGCGCATCACCGAGGCTCACCGGCGCCTCAGCCAGCTCGAGGCGCGCTTCGCCCACCCCCCCGAGGACCGGGTCGCCACGCTGGGCAGCGCCGAGCACCGCGCGCTGGCCCAAGGCCTCGCCAGCACCTTCGCCGGGAAGGACCCGACCGAGGTGCTGACGTAGCCCGGCTCCGCGGCCTCACTGCTTCGTGTTGGAGCGCTCGCCGCTGGGCATCTTCAGCCGCTGATCAGCCTTGCGATTGCCACCGGACTCCCTGAGCTGCGGCTGCGGCTCGGCGGGCAGCGGGGAGATCAGCGGGCTCTCGGCCGGGCTCGAGTAGCCAGGAGCGCCGATCGCCTGCTGTTGCCCCGCCCGAGGCAGGCCCGAGCCGCCCGTGCCGGTCGTCTCCACCTTCTGCGCCTCGTTGACGTTGCCCTCGTAGCTGCTGCCCTCCTTCGGGATCTTCCTGTCGCACGCGGGAGTCAGCAGCGCGGTCGAGACCAGCGCGCCCAGCAGCGCCCACCGTCGGATGTTCCTGTCAGTCATGTGCATTCCCCTCAGCTCCAAGTGCGGTCCTAGAGGGATGGGCACCCCTTCATGGCCCGTGAACCCAGCAGACGGGTGAGGTGCGCTCACCCGCCCGCTCGGTCACCGAGCCTGGAGGCCACTGCCGCCGATGCCCAGAGCGGACTCGGAGGTCGAGGGCGCGGGCCGGCCCGTCACATCCACCGGCAGGCTGCGATTGAGCACGCCCTGCTTCTCGGGCGTGCGCGGGTCGATGCTCGAACCCAGCTGCGCGATGGTGCCGTTGTAGCCCCGGTCCGGCGAGTACTGGAACCGCTGGTAGAAGCCAGCAGGCTCGTGGCGCACCTCCGTGGCGAGGATGCTCTGCGGGGGATCATCCGGCCGTCGCCCGCCCGTGGTGGGGAGCTTTCCGCACCCCACGCCCAGCAGGGCCACCGCCGCCAGCCCGCCCAACGCCTTCCATGCTCGAAAGCCGCTCTGTCTCATGCCCACCCCCCGAGGGACACACGAGCCCCCCTTTGCCTCAAGGGATGAGCACCCTCCCGCGCTCCCACCACCCACCGAGCAGCGGCTCCACCGCGAGTCAGTCCGTGCCTGGGGCCAGCAGGCGAGCTTCCCCTCGGCTCAGTGAGGCAGCTCTGGCTTGAGGGGCAGCTCCACGCGGAAGCGGGTCTCTCCGGGCTTGGAGCGGAGCAGGCAAATGCGCCCCCCGTGCCGGTGCTCGATGATGCGCAGCGAGATGTCCAGCCCCAACCCCGTCCCCTCCCCCAGGGGCTTGGTGGTGAAGAACGGCTCCCAGATGCGCTCCTGCAGCTCCTCGGGGATACCGGGGCCGTCATCGGTGATCTCGACGTGCACCTCGTCTCCGCGCCGGCAGGTGCTCACGTGCAGGTTGCCCCGGTCCTTCATGGCGTCCAGGGCGTTCTCGATGAGGTTGGTCCACACCTGCGCGAGCTCGCCACCGAGAGCCCACACCTTGGGCAGCGAGGTGTCGTAGTCGCGCGTCACCGTCGCGCCGCCGCGCAGCCGGTGAGCGAACATGGCCAGCGTCGCCTCGAGCCCGGTGTGCACGTCCACCTCCTGGAGCGCGCCTGGATCCATGTACGTGTACTGCCTCACCGAGGCGATGAGCGAGGTGATGCGATCGGCGCTCGCCTCCACCACGTCTCCGAGCTGCGCCAGCGAGAGCGTGGTCTCCAGCCAGCCCAGCCCGGCCGGGAGCGCTGGTCCGTCCAGCACGGCCCCGAGCTCCTCCAGGTGCGTGAGGTTCACCCCCGCGCTGGCGAAGATCGAAGCGCGTGAGAAGGCCTGACGCATCCCGTGGTCTCCCAGCCACTCGATCAGATCGTCTTCCCGATCGCTCCGGGTCTGCGCATCCAGCATCGGGGCGGGGGCCACGCGCAGGGCCTGGAGCAGCTCCATGAGCGCCTTGCGCTGAGGATCCGTCAGCCGGCAATCCTGCGTGAGCCCCCGGTGCTGGGCGGCCAGACAGTCCTCTCGGAGCTGCTCGGCCGCGCGTCTCGCGGCGGCGGCGGGGTTGTTGAGCTCGTGCGAGAGGCTCGCGGCGAGGCGCCCCAGCGTGGCCCACTTCTCCTGCTGGCGCAGCTGGGCCTCGAGCTCCTGCCGGCGTGCCGCCAGGGCTCGCAGGGCGAACCTCGCCAGGGGCGTGCCCTCGGCCAGCATGCGCCGAAAGACGCCGGCCTCCACCTGCAGCACTCTCGCGGGCTTCACCGCCCGGGCAGTGGCCTCCATGGGCTCACCCGACAGCAGCGAGAGCTCTCCGACGAACTCTCCCTGCCGGTGAACGGCGAGCAGCTCCTCCGCGTCTCCCGAGCGCCGGGTGATGCGGAGCTCGCCCGAGAGGACAATGAAGATGTCGGAGTCGAGCTCGCCTTCGGCGAAGAGGGTCTCGCCCGGCTGAAGGGCGCGGACCCGTCCTTCGCGCTCGGCCTCCTGGATCACCTCCGGTGGGAAGGAGGAGAAGAGGCGGGTGTCGATGGAGTCATGCAGCATGGTCAACCGCCGGCCCGTAGCTCTCTCACGCGCTGTCGCACTCACAAGGGGGTGATATCCCTGGAGCACTACAGGGGAAAGCAAGCGAGGAGCCGGGCTCGCGGCGATCCGTTCGCTTCGGCCTGGCAGATGCCTGCCTCCTGGACGAGGAGCACCGCCGCGCAGCCATGCGGGCAAGCAGCCTCGCGGACTGGCTCATCGCTACCCTTGAACTCAGGGAGCGCGTGGGCAGGGAGCAGCGCGCCTCCAGGAGACCTGGCCATGAGCAACATCCCCGAGTGCACGCACCTGGACAGTATCGCGAACGTTCAACCCAGCACCCGGCGGGGCTGCGAGGACTGCCTGCGCATGGGCGGAAGCTGGGTGCACCTGCGCATGTGCCTCGCCTGTGGCCACGTGGGGTGCTGTGACTCCTCGCCAAACCGGCACGCGACCGGGCACTTCCATCAATCCAGTCACCCGCTCATCCGCTCCCTGGAGCCGGGTGAGGACTGGGGCTGGTGCTACGTGGATGAGGTGGAGCTGGAGGGCTCGGAGCTGCGGCCCTCGTCTCCATCCCACACGCCCGGACCGTAACGGCTGGTGAGTGACGGCTGACGCCTCCGGGGCTCAGCGGCTCCGAGGCTCGGCCTTCTTCGCGGGCGCCTTCTTCGCGGGCGCCTTCTTGGCCGCGGCCTTCTTCGCGGGGGCGCTCTTGGCGGCAGCCTTCTTCGCGGGCGCCGAACCTCCACCTGTCAGCGCGGAGAGCACCTCGCTCACGTGGCCGTTCACCTTCACCTTGGGCCACACCTGCTTCACCTTCCCCTTTGGATCAATCAGGAACGTGGAGCGGATGATGCCCATGAACTTGCGGCCGTAGTTCGACTTCTCGCCCCAGGCGCCGTACGCCTCGGCCACCTTGTGGTCCGGGTCCACCAGCAGCGGGAACGGCAGGTTGTACTTGGTGATGAACTTCTGGTGGCGCTTCGCGTCGTCCGGCGACACGCCCAGCACCACCGCGCCGGCCTTCTCGAGCGCCGAGTGCTCGTCGCGGAAGTTGCACGCCTCCACCGTGCACCCCGGGGTGTCATCCTTCGGGTAGAAGTAGAGGACGACGTTCTTCCCCGCGAGCTGGGAGAGCGACACCGTCCGTCCGGAGTGGTCCGCGAGCTGGAAATCCGGCGCCTGGCTGCCGAGTTGAGGGATGGGCATGGCCCCTCTGCTAGCGCCCTCCCCCGGCTCGCGCAAGCACTACGTTGCAGGTCACCTCTGGCGCTCCCTCCCTAACTCCGGCCCGCCGACGGTTTCGTGCTCCTCTCCGCCTTCTCCGGGCGGGTGCGCCGTCGCCTCCAGGCGGACCAGCTTCTCCCGGCAGGCGTCGAGCTGCTGCCGCACCTGGTCCCGCCGCTCCTCCTTCTCCATGCCCATGAGCCGGGCGAGCTTCTCGCACTCGGCGCGCTGTTGGACCACCGCCTCCACGTCCGGGCCCACCAGGCCTCCCGGGGTGGCCAGCGGCCGGGGAGGCAGCTTGCCTCGGAGCGCTCGCAGCGCCGCGATCCGGATGTCCGCCTTGGGCCGGGCCTTCGAGTCCTTTGGAATGGCGTCATAGGCGGCAATCACCGCGTCCCAGGCCGGGTCTCTCGGAGGAACCCCGCGCTGGACGAGCTCCGAGTACTGGGCCTCGGCCTTGGCGAGCTGTTCAGGCCCCTTGTCACAGCCCGGCAACACCAGCAGGCCCAGCGCGCACAGGAGGGCGGCAAGGCGGCGATGCGAAGAATTGGAAACCATGGTCTCTCCCATGCTGGCCACGTAAGCGGCGGACGGGTAGGGTGCGCCGCCAAGTGTCTCCTACCTTCTTCGCATTCGCCGTCGGTCTCGGCCAGGGTTTGCTCCACGCGGTGGGGCCGGACCACTGCGCCGCCATGGCCACGCTCAACACCCTGGGCGAGGGCCGCCGCCGAGCCGCGATGCGAACGGCGCTGCGCTTCGCCTGTGGGCATGCGGCCGTGCTGGGCGGGGTGGCCACCGTCTGCCTGCTGGCCGGGGTGGGCCTGTCCGAGGCCTTCGAGCGCTGGGCCGAGGTGTTCGGCGGCGGAGTGCTCATCGCGCTGGCCGTCACGGCGCTCCTGTTCCCCAACAGCCTGCGTCACGGCCACCCGCACCTGCCCGGCCACACCGAGGATCCCCACTCGCACGCCCACGAGGGCGTGAGCACCGCGGCGGGCGCCCTCATGGCCGTGAGCGGAGTGCGCTCGCTGCTGCTGGCGCTGCCTCCGCTGCTGATGGGCGGGAGCATGAGCCTGGGCGCGTGGAGCTACCTGCCGGGCTTCGCCCTGGGAATCCTCCTGGGCATGGGCGCCGTGGGCCTGCTCTTCGCCGAGGGCATGTCCCGCCTGGGCAGCCGGCTGGCCCTCTGGGTGCACCGCGCCGTCGCCGTGGGCTCCGGGGCGCTGGGCCTCTTCTGGATTGGCTCGCGGCTGTAGCCACCGTCGCGCTTGAGGATCTTTCCTCTCATGGCTGGCGAGCCCACGTTCAGTGATTCCCGCCTCGGGGAGCCTGCTCGCCACGCGCCCGGGTTGGACACGCTCCGGGCGCTCGCCATCCTGATGGTGGTCAGCTTTCACTATCCGCACGATGGGGCGCCGGAGTGGTTCGAGTCGGTCGCGCACTTCGGGTGGATTGGCGTTGATCTCTTCTTCGTCCTCAGCGGCTTCCTCATTGGCCGGCAGTTGCTGGCGCCCCTCGCGGTGGGGGAGCGGCCGCGGCTGGGCGTCTTCTGCATGCGCCGATTGATGCGGGTCGTCCCAGCCTACTGGGTGGTGCTGGCGGTCTACGCCCTCGTCCCGGATGCGCGAGAGCAGCCGAACCTGGCGCCGCTCTGGAGCATGCTCACCTTCACGCAGAACCTGAACCTGGAGGGCGGCGCGTTCTCCCACGCATGGTCCCTGTGCATCGAGGAGCAGTTCTACCTCGCGACGGAGGTGGGCTCGCGGTTCCTCGGGCGGGTGCCCGGAGCGCGGTGGCTGGCGAGCGTGACGTACTGCCTCTACCTCTCGCACAAGCTGGTGATCCATGCCGTGCATGGGGCGCTCGCGAAGTACGAGCTGGGCCCCTATCACCCCGTCACGCTGCTGGCGTCCGCGGCGTGCATCCTCGCCGTGGCCACGCTGCTGCACCTGGGAGTGGAGCGTCCCTTCCTCCGCTTGCGCGAGCGCTGGGCGCACCCTGCCCCGCGGCTCGCGGCTCAAGCGTGAGCCCGGCCGCCTACGTGCGCCGGTCCAGGATCCCCAGCGAGAGCATCGCCACCAGGAAGCCGTACACCACCTGCTCGGGCCGGTTGGCGTACGCCAGCAGCTCCGCCACCGTCCGGTTCCCGTCGATGCGCGGCAGCAGCTCCGCCTCCCAACGCTCCAGCTCCACCTCGTTCAGGTTGTAGGCCGGGGCCACCGCCGGGATCAGCCGATCCTCCGGCCGCAGCAACCTTCGCAGGCGCTCGGGCTTGTAGAGCTTCTTCACTCCGCGGACGATCAGGTTCGCCGGGTGCAAGTCCAACTTGATGGACTCGGCGGCCGCCTTCTCCTTGAAGCTCATCACGTAGGTGCCGTCCTCCCACGAGAAGAGCGAGTAGATGATCGCCTTCACCTGCTGGCCCACGTAGTACAGCCGCTCGGTGTCCTTCAGCAGCCCGCGCTCCACCAGCACGTCTCCCGTGCGCCGCTGCGTCTGCGTCGCCACCGTCGTCGCGTCCTGGAGCTGCTCGGGGCGAATCTTGCCCACCCGCACCAGGAACTGGCCGAACCGGTCCGACAGCAGGTTGGACAGCGCGAACACCGGCGTGCCGTGCTCGAAGTACACCACCTTCTTCACCTTGCCGCGCTGCACGCCCAGCTCGCCCGTCTCTCGCGAGAGGTAGAACGCCGTAATCAGCGAGGGTAGGTTGTCCGTCAGCTCGCCCCGGCGCAGGCCCGGCCCGCCCGCTCCCGCGGGCACCGGCTCCGCGGGCCGCCCCGGCGGAGGCGCTCGCACCACCGTCACCGGCCCCTTCTGCATCGGGTTGGCCGTGAGGTTGGCGCCGCGGATCTCCGCCGACAGGTTGCCGCCCCCCGTCACCTTGATGCGGCCGGTGAGCTCCATCGCGTCCTGCGGCCCCTCCTCCTCCACGTCGATGTCCAGCTCCACCTCGAAGGCGTCCGGGCTCTTGGCCGCGGGCGGCGCCTTCTTCTCCACAGGCACCAGCTTGGCCACCGCCTCGCGCAGCTTCTGCGCCTCGAAGGGCTTCTCGAAGTAGCCCGCCGCCGCGTACTTCTGCCGCGCCTCGAGGGCGTGCTTCCCACCCTTGAACACACCGGTGATGAAGATCAGCGGCAGCTGGGGCAGCTCCTTCCGGAGCGTGTCCGCCAGGTGGTAGCCCATCATGTCGGGCAGGAGGATATCGATCACCGCCGCGGCCAGAGGCTGCCCCCGAGCCAGCTCGACGGCCTGCCGGCCTCGGCTGGCAGCGGTCACCTCGTAGCCGGCATCCTCGAACAGCTGCGTGAGCAGGGACAAAAGTTCCTGGTTGTCGTCGACGACGAGGATTCGAGGGGCCATCGGTGGCCGTAACCTATCAAAACCCCGGGGCAGGATCAGGAAAGTCTGATCCCAAAGGGTGCATCCGGGCCGCCGGGCGGGTATAGGTTCAGCCCCCCATGACGCACCTCACCCCCTTGCGTACCTGCCTGCTTGCGATCCTGCTCGGCCTGGGCCTGGGAGCGCCGAGTCTGGCCTGGGCCCAGGATGCCGGCACCGACGAGGATGGAGGCGTCTCCACCCCGGATGCCTCGGTGGGCGGGGGCGGCGCCGATCGCGACAACCCCGAGGGGGACGACAACACGGGCCGCGTCGTCACCAACTGCCGCAGCAGCAATGACTGCTCCCCGCGCTTCAGCTGCGACGATGGCAAGTGCCGCTACACCGGCGTTCGCGACGCGACGCGCGTGGGATGCCTGCTCGGCCCCGAGGGCGCGCTGGTGCTGGCGGGGCTGGGGCTGGTGTCGGTGTGGCGGAGGAGGAGGTAGTGCGACTCGGCTTCCGGGCGGACAACCTGCTGGAGCGCGTGGCGAACTGGTTGAACCTCGCCCCGCTGCCCGTGGTGCATGTCTTCTTCGGGATGATGAGCTCCCGGACGATGATGGCCGGGGTGCGGCTGGGAGTGTACGCGGCGCTCGCGGACGGCCCCAGCACCGCGGAGGCCCTGGCCGAGCGGTTGAAGCTCTCCACCGAGGGCACGCGCGTGCTGCTGGAGGGCCTGGTGTCCTGCGAGGTGGTGAAGCGCAAGCGGGGCCGCTACTGGCTGGATGAGCGGGCGCGGCGCTGGTTGGATCCGCGCTCGCCGCAGTACATCGGCGGCTTCATCGAGTTCAACTACTCCCAGTGGGAGTGGTGGAGCCAGCTCGAGGACATGGTGCGCACCGGGAAGTCCGTGGACATCCACGGGTTTGCTCCGGAGGATCCGCGCTGGCGGGACTACATCCACGCCATGCACCAGCTGGCGCGGCTGGCGGCGCCGGAGGTGGCCTCGGCCATTGCGTTGCCTCGGGGCGCCAAGCACCTGCTGGATCTCGGCGGCGCGCATGGCTGGTTCGCCGCGGAGCTGTGCCAGCGCCACCGCGGGCTGAAGGCCACGGTGCTGGACTTGGAGGGCAGCGTGCGCGTGGGGCGGGAGATCATCGCCTCGGCGGGGCTGTCGCACCTGGTGACGCACCGCGAGGGCAACATCCTCACCGCCGAGCTGGGCGGCCCCTATGACGCGGTGCTGCTCTTCCAGGTGGTGCACCACCTGTCGCCCGCGCAGAACGTGGCGTTGCTGCGCCGGGTGCGCACCGCGCTGGCGCCCAAGGGGACGCTCGCCGTCCTGGAGTACCTGCGCGAAGAGGTAGAGGCGGAGCCGAGCGCCTCGGCGCTCATTGGCCTGCACTACTTCCTCACCTCGAAGGCGGCGGCGTACACCCCTGCCGAGATGGAGGGCTTCCTGGATGACGCGGGCTACCGCATCGTCCGCACGCAGCCCATCCGGCGCCTGCCGCTCCAGACGCTCATCCTGGCGCAACCGGAGTGAAGCCGCCTGCTCCCCCACCTGCGGGCCGGCAGCCCGCGCCAAATGGGTCCCGCGCCGGGGGCCCACTGCGGTAGCCTCCGGCCTTCCGTGATGTCCCCTGTCTCGCCCGCCCCAGCCTCGGACTCCGCCGTGGACGTGCCGCTCGTCGTCGATCTCGACGGGACGCTGGTGCGCACGGACACGTTGCACGAGAGCCTGCTGGTGCTCCTCAAGCGCAACCCGCTGCTGCTGGTGCTGGCGGCGCTGTGGATGCTCAAGGGCAAGGCGGCCTTCAAGGCGGAGGTGGGCCGGAGGGTGCGGCTCGATGCCGCGCGCCTGCCGTACAGCGAGCCGCTGCTGGCCTACCTCACCGAGGAGAAGGCGCGAGGCCGGCGGCTGGTGCTGGCGACCGCGGCGGACCAGACGATCGCCGAGGCGGTGGCGGCGCACCTGGGCCTGTTCGCCGAGGTGTACGCCAGCGACGGGGTGGTGAACCTCTCGGGGGCGCGCAAGCTGGCGAGGCTGAAGCAGGCGCACCCCGCGTTCGACTACGCGGGCGACGGAGAGGTGGACCTGGCGCTGTGGCGCGAGGCTCGCCGGGCGGTGGTGGTGCATGGCTCGCCGGGCCTGCAGCGGAAGGTGCGCGCGCTGGGCCGCGGCGAGGTGCGCGTGTTCGAGGCGCCTCGCACGGGCGTGCGCAAGTGGGTGAAGGCGCTGCGCGTGCACCAGTGGGCCAAGAACATCCTCGTCTTCGTCCCGGCGCTGGCGGCGCACAAGGGGCTGCACCTCGGGCTGCTGAAGGAGGCGGTGCTGGGCTTCGTGGCCTTCAGCCTGTGCGCCTCCAGCGTCTACGTGCTGAACGACTTGCTGGATCTGGACTCGGACCGGCAGCACCCGACGAAGCGCCAGCGCCCGTTCGCCTCGGGAGATTTGCCGGTGAAGGTGGGAGCGGTGCTGGCGCCCGTGCTGCTGGTGGCGGGCTTCT
The DNA here is from genome assembly GCF_045802625.1 of Hyalangium sp. NCBI lineage: Bacteria > Pseudomonadati > Myxococcota > Myxococcia > Myxococcales > Archangiaceae > Hyalangium > Hyalangium sp. The sequence continues at coordinate 54,208 of NZ_JBJMQP010000145.1, forward strand.
CCGTGGCGCTGCTCCTGCTGCCGCTGACCTTCTCCGCGCTGCTGGCCACCTACTATGTGGCGACGCTCGCCTACTCCCTGCACTTCAAGCAGGTGATGGTGCTGGACGTGCTGGTGCTGGCCGGCCTGTACACGGTGCGCATCTTTGGCGGCTCGCTGGCGACGGGGGTTCCCACGTCGAGCTGGCTGTTCACCTTCTCGATGTTCCTGTTCCTGTCGCTGGCGCTGGTGAAGCGGCTGTCCGAGGTGCGGCGGCTGCGGCTCTCCAACGAGGCGGCGACGCCGGGCCGGGGCTACCTGGCCAGCGACTACGAGCAGCTGGCGAGCCTGGGCGTGGCGGCCGGCTACATCTCCGTGCTGGTGCTGGCCTTCTACATCACCAGCAAGGAGGTGACGGTGATCTACGCCCACCCCGAGCGGCTGTGGCTGCTGTGCCCGGTGATGCTGTACTGGGTGAGCCGGGTGTGGCTGCTGGCGCACCGGGGGCTGGTGAACGAGGATCCGCTCGTCTTTGCGCTGCGGGACAAGGTGAGCTACGCGGTGGGGCTGGTGGCGGCGCTGGTGCTGCTGGCCGCGACGTGAGCAGGCTCGGATGACGAACGCGCATCAATCCTGGGGGCGCTTCCCGCGAGTCACACAGCAGGAGGCGCACCCCATCGTCTGGCAGACGGACTCGCTGCCTGTCTCGAGCAGCTCGCTGCTGCCCCATGGCCTGGGGCGGAGCTACGGGGACTCGTGCCTCAACGAGGGCGGCACGCTGCTGACCACCGCCACGTTGGATCGGCTGCTGGGCTTCGACGCGGCCACGGGCGTGGTGCGCTGCGAGGCGGGCGTCTCGCTGGACACGATCTTGCGGCTGGCGGTTCCGCGCGGCTGGTTCCTGCCGGTGACTCCGGGCACGAAGTTCGTCACGGTGGGCGGAGCCATCGCCAACGACGTGCACGGAAAGAACCACCACCGGGCGGGGACGTTCGGGCGGTACGTGCGGCGCTTCGAGCTGCTGCGCTCGGATGGCAGCCGGCGCGTGTGCTCTCCGGAGGAGAACCCGGACTGGTACGAGGCGACCATTGCGGGCCTGGGCCTCACGGGCCTCATCCTCTGGGCCGAGGTGCAGCTGCGGCCCATCCACAACCCGTTCGTGCTCACGGAGACGGTGCCGCTGGAGAACCTGGACGCCTTCTTCGAGGTGTCTCGCGAGTCCGAGCCGGATTACGAGTTCACCGTGGCGTGGCTGGACGGGCTGGCCCGAGGGCGCAGGCTGGGCAAGGGGCTCTACTACCGCGGCAACTTCTCCCCGCCCCAGTTGGACGGGTTACCGCTGAAGAAGAGCCACCTGAATCAGGGCTCGGGGCTGGCGGTGCCGTTTGATCTGCCGGGCTTCAGCCTCAACCGGCTGTCGGTGGCGGCGTTCAACTGGCTCTACTACCGGGTGAACCTGCTCAAGCAGGGCGCGCGGCTGCAGCACTACGATCCGTTCTTCTACCCGCTGGACGCGGTGCAGCGGTGGAACCGCATCTACGGGCGGCGGGGCTTCTTCCAGTTCCAGTGCGTGGTGCCCCACTCCACCGCGCGTGACGCGCTGAGGGAAATCCTGGAGCGCAGCGCGCGAGAGGTGCCCAGCTTCCTGAACGTGCTGAAGACGTTCGGGAGCGTGCCCTCGCCGGGGTGGATGTCCTTCCCACGGCCTGGGGTGACCGTGGCGCTGGACTTCGCCAACCGGGGCGAGCGCACCTTGCGGCTGCTGGCGGAGCTGGACCGCATTACCCGGCAGGCGGGCGGCGCGGTGTACCCGGCGAAGGATGCGCGGATGAGCGCGGAGAACTTCGCGGCGTACTTCCCGCGGCTCGAGCGCTTCAAGCCCTACGTGGACCCTGCCTTCTCGTCGTCCTTCTGGCGGCGGATGACGTAGGTGTCCGCAGTGCGCACCTTGAGGCCGGGGCCAGATCTGACCGGTCAGATCCGGGGGGGGCCAGATCTGACCAGTCAGATCCGGGGGGGGGCCAGATCTGACCAGTCAGATCCAGGGGGGGCCAGATCTGACCGGTCAGATCCGGGGCCTCCCGCGGCGATGGAACGCCCGGGCCGCGCTCACACTGTCTCACCGCTGGGACGGAGGGAAACGTGTGTTGGCGGAGCATGCCTTGGAAAATCAACCGGTTGAACTCGTGGGGAACAGCCTGCTCCTTCACGGTGGATCCGAGGTGGGCTGGCGCTGACCCGACAACCTCGGCGTGTAACAGGCTCCCTGCCAGTCGTACATGTCCTCCCCGCATGGCGGTCGGGCGTCGGCGATGCGGTGCCAGCACCCGCCGCGGATCACTACCTCTCCATTGGGACTACATGGTGGCTTGAGCTGCCCGGGTAAGGGCTTCTCTGGCAGCGCTCGGCCCACCGGAGTTCCACTCTTCCCTCCGAGTTCCGGCGCAGAGCTCTCGGCGGGGGCAATCCTCGCGCTGTCTCCCACGGCGACGCTGCGATCCTCGCGGGACTCCCTCGGCGTTGGGGCCGGAGCCCTCTGCGGCTCTCGGTGAGTCCACCTCGCGACGACCAAGCTGAGCCCCACTGCCAGGCATGCCGCCCATGCCGCTCGCCATGTCAGCGCGAAGGCACGAGACGCCACTGGACGAGTGACCTTCACGGGTCGCTCCCGTTCCCTGGCTCGCTGTTTCTCCAGTTCCTCCCGGGCGGCGGCATCGTGCTTCTCGGCGAGATGCAGACCGCCCGGAGAACGCCACCGGCGCCCATGCTCATGCCCCACCATGAACAGCGGAGCGTCCGCCTCGGGCCCCGCTGCCTCCGCCGCCTGCTCCAGCGCCTGCGCCGCCTCCTGGGCACTGCCGCTGAAGCGCTCGACGGGAGCAATCGCCAGCAGTCGCTGGATGACGGTCTCCAGCTCCGGGCTCACGCGCGGGTTGAGCTCGCGCGGGGGCCGAGGCCCCGGCCCGCCCTCGCGCCACACCTCCGCTCCGGGCTCTCCGGGCTGGGTGAGCGGTGGGTACTCGTCCGTCACCAGCCGGTACGCCGTCACCCCGAGCGCGAACAGATCATCGCACGCGCTGGCCGGGTAGTGCGCCGTGGGGTGGCGGCGGAACACGTCCACGAAGCCCCACGCCTCGGGGCTGCGGTAGGCGGGGGTGCTCGGCGGCAGCAGCCTCGAGGTGAGCGTGCCCGCGCCTCGGTAGCGCCCCGCCCCGAAGTCCGTGAGGAAGACCCGGCCATCTCCCATCCTCACCAGGATGTTGTCGCCCTTCACGTCGCGGTGCACACCGTCCGCCGCATGCGTGGCCGCCAGGGCTCGCGCCGCCTGGGCCAGCAGCCGCATCACCTGGCGCGAGCTGGGGTTGCGCCGCGAGGCCCAGTCGTACAGGGCCTCCCCGTCCACCCATTCCATGACGAGGTACGGAAAGGCTCCGGAGGGGTGCTGCCACACTCCGTGCGCATGGAGCCGGGGCACGTGGAGGCTCTGGATGCGCCGGAGCAGCTCCGCCTCGTGCTCGAAGCGCGGGTCCCCGGGGGTGATGGCCAGCTTGAGCGCGAACGAGCCCGCCTCCTCGTAGCCTTCCCACTCCACCCGGTAGAGCGTGCCGTAGGAGCCCCGGCCTCTGAAGCCCTCCACCCGCCACGAGCCGATCCGCATCCCCACGGGCAGCGAGAGCGGATCCACTTCCAGCAAGGCGCGCTGCTTCCCCATGGGCATGCTCCAGCGTGGGGGACCGTCGCTTCCGCCCACTCGCCTCATCCTACCTCATGGGTGACCAGGGCGGATGACGGCGACGCCCTCTCTCCGTCGCGTCAAGGACGAGCAGGAAGGTGGGGAAGTCCTCCATCCGGCCCGGAGAGCGTTCCAGTTCGCCAACGTCGTGCCTCGCGGGGGCAGCGGGGCAGGCGGCTGGAAGGTCGCGCAGGTTGTCATCGTGTTGGGCAGACTCTCGCCCCAGTATCCCCAGACCACCCTCTGCAAGATTGGAGTGGGAGTGCCCGAGTTCAACAAACATGGGATCGTCCTGGATGAGGTGGCGTATGAAACCGGATCTCTCAGCCGCGGCGCTCGTCCAACTCCTGCACCAGTACTATCCCCTGCGCCTTTGGGTCGATGAGCCAGGATACAAGGAGTCCGAGCAGATCCAGCGGCTCCAGCGGTTTCTGGAAGAGGCCCGGAAGGACATGCGCGCCTGGGGGGGCTTCGTTCAGCGCGTCCACGAAGAGTTCCCGGGCTCCACTTTCTGGGACTCGACGCTGCTGTCCCATGATCCGTGCTACCGGCTCCGGATCTCCTTACCCTGGCCAAAGGAAGCAGAGGACGCGCGCGATGAACTCGTCTGCTTGGTGAGCCTGCTTGCCCCGGCTTATGTCATCTACGCCTCGCACGCGCTGAACACGGGCCCCTTCGCGGAGGCATGGACCCGCTACCCTCCGCTCCCCCCCGCATTCCAGTCGGCTGAGGCCCGGCTGGCCGCCCTCATCGAGTCGACCTTTGGCGCCGCGCGGCTGCCCAATGCCGTCCTCTTCGCCCCTGTTCCCGAGATAGATCCCTGGGAAGGCAATGTCGGGCTGGGCCGGGCGCGCCTGATCGATCTGCTCTTCACCCCGGATCGCTGGTGAATCGCATGAACCCCGGTGTCTCCGCCCACGCCCTCCTCGAAGTGCTCCGCCGTTACTACCCCCCGAGGTCCACGCCACGGGCGCCTCGGCCCGAGGCTTCCGAGGAGTCGCAGCGCCTGCGGAGCCATATCGACTCCATCAGGAGCGACACCCGCGCGTGGAGCAGCTTCGTCCAGCGAGTGGAAGCGGCGTTTCCGGGCTGCGATGTCTCCTGCTCGTTCCCCACTGGCTTCACCCCGTCCTTTCGATGCCAGGTCACCCTGCCTGGAATGCAGCCTCGGCATGAACGGACCCAGGAGAGTTCTGTCACCGGCATGATCAGCGTGCTGGCCCCCGTGTACGCTCTCTACGCGCGTCACTGGAAGGATGACCGGACCGAACGAGAGACATGGCTGCGCTACCCCCCGCTCCCTCCCGAGTTCCAGGCTCACGAGGTGAAGCTGGCCGCGCTCATCGAGTCCTCGTTTGGCGCCACGCGAGTGCCCAACGAGGTGCTCTTCACGCATGCACCCGACCTCCTGGCCCTCCAGCTCTCGCACCGGGCCCCCTGGCTCGCGGAATTGCTCTTTTGATGGAAGCCGGTCCACCTGCGTATCCGACTAGAAAGCGTCGCGCGCTTCGGCCAGCATCCGGCGCCATGAAGAAGGTCCTCGTCCTCGGCGCCACGAGCGCCATTGCCCAGGCCACGGTGCGGCTGCTCGCCGCTCGCGGAGCCGCGCTGTACCTCGTGGGCCGCAACGCCGCGAACCTCGATGCCGTGGCGAAGGATGCATCCACCCGTGGGGCCTCCCAGGTGGAGCAGCAGGCGCTGGACCTGGATGACTTCTCCGCGCACGAGGCGCTCGTGGAGCGCGCAACCCAGGTGCTCGGAGGGCTGGACGGAGCGCTGCTCGCCCACGGTGTGCTCGGGGACCAGAAGGCGTGCGAGCGCTCCTGGGCGGAGGCGGAGAAGGTGCTGCGCACCAACTTCCTGAGCGCGGCCTCGCTGCTCACGGTGCTGGCCAACCGCTTCGAGGCACAGAAGGCCGGCACGCTGGTGGTCATCTCCTCGGTGGCGGGAGACCGGGGCCGGCAGAGCAACTACGTGTACGGCACCTCGAAGGGCGCGCTGAGCGTGTTCCTCCAGGGCCTGCGCAACCGGCTGGCGCGCTCCCAGGTGGCCGTGGTGACGGTGAAGCCCGGCTTCGTGGACACACCCATGACGGCGCACCTGCCGAAGAACAAGCTCTTCGCCTCGCCGGAGCAGGTAGCCCGAGGGCTCCTCCGCGCGGCGGACAAGCGCAAGAACGAGGTCTACGTGCCCGGCAAGTGGGCGCTGATCATGTTCATCATCCGCTCCATCCCCGAGGGCCTCTTCAAGCGGATGAAGCTATGACGATGACTCCGCGGCGAGCTCACGCTCGGAGCGAGCGGGCCCCCCGCTCGAGCGTCGTGCGTGGCGTCAGCCCTCCTGCTCCGAGCGGACGAAGGCCAGCGCGCTCTTCGCCATCTCCACCGCGAGCCCCACCGTGCTCACCTTCCTCGGAGGCTTGAGCTCGCCCGCCAGGTAGCGCCGCAACGCCTCGCTCCGCCGCAGCTTGCCGCTGGAGGTCCGTGGCAACGTCCCGGGCTCCAGCAGCCTCACCGTATGCGGGCGGATGCCCGTGCCCGCCACCACCGCCGCGCGCACCCGCTCCTCCACCGCCGCGTCGTCCCCTTCGGCCCCGGCCCGCTCGGCGAGCACGAGCAGCGCCTCATCCTCGCTGCCCTGGGGCGCGAAGCCGAGCGCCACCGCGCAGCCCGTGCGCACTCCCTCCACCGCATGCAGGCACTCCTCGAAGGCCTGTGGCGAATGGTTCGCCCCGCGGATGATGACCAGGTCCTTCGCCCGGCCGGTGAGGTACAGCTCTCCTCCCGCCACGAAGCCCAGGTCTCCCGTGTCCAGCCAGCCGTCCGGGCTGAGCGCTCGCGCGGTGGCCTCGGCATCGCCGTAGTACCCCGCCATCACCGAGGGCCCTCGCGCGAAGACTCGGCCCACCCGCAGCTCCGGCAACACCAGCCCCTGCTCATCTCGCACCTGCACCTCGACGCCCGCCATCGGGCTCCCCACGGACACCAGCGCCCGCGAGCCCTCCACCACCCGCCCCTCCCGAGCCAGCACGGCCGCGTCCACCGCCAGCGAGCGCGGCCCTCGCCCCCCCGGTGGGAAGGTGACGGCCAGCGACGCCTCGGACAGCCCGTACACCGGGCGGAGCGCGCTGGAGGAGAACCCCCAGCGCTCGAAGCGATCGACGAAGCGGCGCAGCGTCTCCAGCGACACGGGCTCGGCGCCGTTGAGCGCGTGCTTCCACGTCGAGAGCTCCACGCCCTCCAGCTCCGAGTCCTTCACCCGCTTCAGGCACAGGCCATAGGCGAAGTTGGGCGCCGGAGAGATGAAGCCCTTGTGGCGCGAGATGGCCCGCAGCCACAGCGCCGGCCGCGCCAGGAACACCTCGGGTGGGATCAGCACCAGGTTGCCCGGGTAGTACAGCGCCGAGAGCAGGCAGCCGATGAGCCCCATGTCGTGGTACAGCGGCAGCCAGGACACTCCCACGGGCGGCGTGCCCGGAGGCAGCGGACTGGCCGCCTCCAGCGTGGCCACCTGCGCCATCAGCGCCGCGTGGGTGAGCGCCACCGGCTTTGGATCCACCGTCGAGCCCGAGGAGAACTGGATGAGCCCCAGCGCCTGGGGCCGGACGCTCACGCACAGCGCGTCGTCGCCGCGAGACACCTCCTCCACCGTGCGGCAGCCCAGCCTCGGCCGCGCCGCCTCCACCGCCGCGCCCAGCAGCAGCTTCACCTTCAGCTCGGTGAGCACCACCGCCGCGCCCGTCACCTCCAGCATCCGCGCCGTGGCGCGGTGGTACTCCTCCAGCCGCCCCAGCCGCACCGGTGGGTAGAGGGGCACCGGCACCGCGCCGGCCAGCAGCGCCCCGAAGAACGCATCCATGAAGCCCGGAGACGTGGGCAGGAGGATGGCTACCCGGTCCCCCACTCCCACGCCCAGCCGGTGCAGCCCCGCGGCGGTGCGCTGAGCGCGCCGGTGGACGTCCGCCCAGGACAGCGCCGTCTCCTTCTCGGCCGCGTCCACGAAGGTGAGCCCCAGCTCCGTGCGCGCCGTGGCCCCCAGCATCTCCGTCACGGTGCCGTACTTCACCGGCGGCAGCGGTGGCCCTCTCATCGCCGCTCCCCCGGTGTCGCCGCCACGCGCGTCGAGACCAGCCGCGCCAGGTCGGCCACGGTGACGATCCCCACCGAGTCCTCCTCGGACAGCTTCACCCGGAAGCGGTTCTCCAGCCCCACCGCCAGCACCGTCAGCCCCAGGCTGTCGAGCTGAAGATCCTTCAGCAGATCATGGGAGGGCTCCACCGCGCCCTTCCACTCCAGCTCCTCACCGAGGATGCGGCGGATCTCCGCCACCACCTCGCCTTCCATGCCAGCCATGGTCACCTCCGGAAGAACGAAGGAAGAGTCTCCCACTGCGCAGGCTCACCAGCGCAGCAGCACCAGCTCCGCGCAGAACCCCGGCCCCATCGCCATCAGCACTCCCCAGTCCCCCGGTTGGGGCTCCTGGGACTCCAGCGTCTCGCCCAGCACGAAGAGCACGGACGCCGAGGAGAGGTTGCCCACCTCCTTCAGCGACGCCCACGAGCGCGTCAACGCCGCGGCTGGCAGCTCCAGGCTCTGCTCGAAGGCCTGCAACACCTTGGGGCCGCCCGTGTGCGCCACCCAGTGGCGGATGTCCGAGCGCCTCAGCCCGTGCGAGGCGAGGAAGGTGTCCACGTCGTCGCGCACGTTGTCGCGCACCAGCACGGGCACCTTGGCGGATAGCACCACCTTGAAGCCCGAGTCCACGATGTCCCAGCCCATGACGCGCTCGGTGTCCGGGTAGAACACCGAGCGCGAGTCCACCACACGAGGCCCCGGCGCGCTCACCTCCGCGCCCTGCAGCACCGCGCACGCCGCCCCATCCCCGAAGAGCCCCGAGGCGATGATGTTGGGAATGGACAGATCCTCTCGCTGCAGCGTCAGCGAGCACAGCTCCACCGCGAGCACGAGCGCCGTGTGGCGGGGATACGCCCGCAGGTAGTCCACCGCCCGCGCCACTCCCGCCGCGCCCGCCACGCACCCCAGGCCGAACAGGGGCGTGCGCCGGAAGTCCCGCCGGAAGCCCAACCGGTTGGCCAGCCGCGCCTCGATGCTCGGCACCGCCAGCCCCGTCACCGTCACGAAGAAGACGTGGTCCACGTCCTTCGGCGTCAGCCCCGCCTTGTCCAGGGCCTGGCGCACCACCTGCTCGCCCAGCTCCACCGAGGCGCGGATCCACGCGTCATTGCGCTGCTGGAAGGAGGTGAGCGGCGCGTACTCCTCGATGGGCAGCGCCAGGAAGCGCCCCGAGACGTTCACCGCGCGGTGCAGATCCTCCAGCCGCTCCAGGTTGAAGTGCTTCTGGGCCCAGAGCTCCCGGAACGCGCCAATGAGCTGCTCCTGGCTCGCGTAATGCGGCGGGAGCGCGCGCCCCACCGTGCGAATGTGGGGAGAAAGGGCCGGCGAGGATGCGCTGTGCATGAGACTCCTGCGGAAGATCCTTCCTTAGCCAAGGACTGGGACGGAATCGACTCGGGATGAGCGCTTTGGAGTCCCCTGGACTCCTGCCAGGGTCCACTGTCCTGAGAATGACACACGGAGCAGCGGCAGCGGACATCTGACTGCTTCAGCGCAGCCGGCGGCACGCGGAGGTCTTCACCGCGAGGAACACGCGGGCACCCTTCACCACCCCCAGCTCGCGCACCGCCGCATCCGTCACCCGGACCGCCAGCGGCGCTCCCGCCACCTCCACCAGGAGGACCCGGTCTCCGACGCCCGCCTCCTCCATGCGCCTCACGGTCCCCTCCCACACGTTGCGCGCGGAGATGCCGGCGAGCGGGCCCGTGGACAGGAGGATGTCCTCGGCGAGCACCGCGTAGGCCGCATGCGCCCCCGCGGCCAGCTCCGGTCCATCGGGCACCCAGAGGCCGAGCCCCTCGCCCACGCGCAGCCTCAGGCCTCCCTCCGCCGGCCGCTCCAGGGTGCCCTCCAGGATGTTCTCCTCCGCCTCCATCCCCAGCACGCCGCGCGTGGCCCCGCCGAGCACCGAGTCCGCGGGCCCCACCGCGCGCACCCGCCCCTGCTCCAGCAGCAGGGCCTCCTGGGCCAGCACCCGCGCCTCTCCCAGCTGGTGCGTGACATAGAGCAGCGGCACCCGGGCCTCATCTCGGATGCGCAGCAGATAGGGCAGCACCCGCTCCTTGAGGGCCACATCCAGCGCGGCCAGCGGCTCGTCCAACAGCAGCAGCGCCGGGGCCGTCGCCAGCGCCCTCGCGAGCGCCACGCGCTGACGCTCGCCGCCGGAGAGCGTGGCCGGGTAGCGGTGCAACAGCGGCTCGAGCTCCAACAAGGCCACGGCCTCGTCCACCCGCGAGGGGCGCCCCTTGCGCACGCCGAAGCGCACATTCTCCCGCGCGGTGAGGTGCGGGAAGAGCAGCGAATCCTGAGGCACGTACCCCATGCGCCGCGCCTCGGGCGGCATGTCCACGCCCGAGCCTGAGTCCAACAGCACGCGCTCTCCCACGACGAGCCGGCCTCGGGCCCCTCGGCGCAGCCCCGCCAGGGACTCCAGCAGGGACGTCTTCCCCGAGCCGGAGCGGCCCATCACCGCCACCGAGGCCGAGCTGAAGCGCGCCTCCACCTCGAGCGGGAAGCGCGCCAGCGGCAGTCTCAAGGAGACCTCGATCATGCGCGCGCCCGGGCTCCGCGGCGGTGGGACAGGAACTCCGTGGTGTAGATGGCGGCGAAGGCAATCAACGTGGCGATGCCCGCCAGCCGGAGCGCCTCCGCGTCCTGTCCCAGCTGGGTGCGGTGGAAGATGGCGAGCGCCAGCGTCTGGGTCCGCCCCGGGATGTTGCCCGCCACCAGCACCGTGGCACCGAACTCGCCCAGGGCGCGCGAGAACGCGAGCAGCGTCCCGGTGAGGACGCCGCGCCACGCCAGCGGCAGCGTCACCCGGAAGAAGGCCCGGGCCCGCGAGTCCCCTAACGTCCGAGCCACCGCGACCAGCCGCGGATCCACCTCCTCGAAGCCCGAGCGCGCCGAGCGCACCAGCAGCGGGAAGGCCATGATGGCGCTGGCCAGCACCACGGCCTTGGGAGTGAAGACCACCTCAATGCCGAGCGCATCCAGCGCCTGCCCCACCGGGCTGCCGCGCGCCAGCACCTCCAGCAGCACCAGCCCCACCGCCGTGGGCGGCAACACGAGCGGCAGCGAGAGCAGCGTCTCGATCAATCCCTTACCCGCGCCCTGCCAGCGAGCCAGGCCATAGGCCACGGCGACCCCGAACGGGAGGATGACGATGGTGGCCAGCGCCGCCACCGCCAGCGAGAAGATCACGAGAGGCAGCTCGCCCTCGCTCACGGCTTCGGCTTTCCAGAAAGGACGATGAACCCATAGCGCTCGAAGATGCGCCGGGCCGTGTCACCCTGGAGGAAGCTCACGAAGGCGCGACCCGCCTCGGCGGCCTTCCCCTTGGCCAGCGCCGCCGCCGGGTAGACGATGTGCGGCCCCTCCGCCTCCGGGATGGTGAAGGCCACGCGCACGCGCTTCGACTGGGCCGCATCCGTGGCGTACACCACTCCCGCGTCCACCCTGCCGGCCTCCACCGCCGCCAGCGCCGCGCGCACATCCAGCGCGGGCACCACGCGAGGCTCCAGCTCCTTCCACACGCCCGCCTTCTCCAGCCACGTCCTCGCGTAGAGGCCCGCGGGCACCGCCGCCGGATCCGCGAGCGCCAGCCGCTTCACCTCTCGGAGATCCGCCGCGGAGGACACCTCGCGCTTCGAGTCCGCCGGCACCACCACCACCAACCGGTTGGAGAGCAGCTCCACCCGGGAGCCCGCCTGGATGAGCCCGGCCTTCTCCACCTGATCCATCTTCGCCGTGTCGGCGGAGAGGAATACGTCCGCGGGAGCACCCGCCACGGCCTGCCGCGCCAGATCACTCGACGCGCCAAAGGCAAACTCCACCGCAGCCCCCTGCTCCTTCGTGAAGGCGCGGCCCACCTCCTGGAGCGCCTCGGTGGTGCTCGCCGCCGCGAACACCAGGGCACGCTCCGAGGCGAGCGCGGACTGAGCGGAGGCCAACAGCAGGGCCATCAGGACTGAGCGCATAAGAGGTTCCTCATCCGGCGCAAGGTTCCACGTCAAGCTTCACACGTCTCCGGAGAAACCATTGACCGGATATGGGGTGCTCGATAAAGAAATTTCCGTGTCACGGAACATCCCTCCTGAGGAAGAGCTCGTCGGCGACGTCTCCCAGCTCCAGCAGTTGCTGTACGCACTCGGCCGGCGCCGCTCGCTTCGTGATCCCATCGCGAGCACCTGCGAAGAGCTCCAGCTGACTCCACCCCAGGTCCACGCCCTGCTGTGGTTGGGCCAGGACGGCCAGCTCACCATGGGAGAGCTGGCTCGGCGGCTCGGGGTGACCGAGAAGACGGTGACCGGAGTGGTGGACCGGCTCGAGCGCGAGGGCCACGTCCAGCGCGAGCGCATCACCCTGGATCGCCGCGTGGTGCGCTGCCGCCTGACGGGGCAGGGCCAGGAGACCTACCAGCGGCTCGATCGCTTCCTGCACGAGGCCATGCTCCACATCCTGGGCATGCTGGATGGCAGCGACCGCAAGGCGCTCTTCCGTATCCTGGAGAAGGTCGTCCGCCGGCTGGACTCCCCGCCTACTTGCACCGCGCGGCGGCTGCTTTATCGAAAGGAGGATTCGATCTGTCCATTGGGGAAGTGAGATGAAGGCACATACGGCTGGAGCGGTAGGAGTATGGCTGGCAGTGGTACTGGCGCTCGCGGGGTGTGACAGGGCGCCACCTTCTTCGAGTCCGGCCGGGGAGCCAGGGGCCTCTCCGCTCTCCCAGGAGGCGAGCCGGGCGCCCGAGCCGGCAATGCCACCGTCTCCGGCCCAAGCGCTCTCATCGCTGGCTCCGTTGGCGGACTCGGTGCGCTCCGCGGTGGTCAACGTGGAGGTCCGCTCGCGAGGCCCCGAGCGGCAACTGGGGAGGCCCGAGCCGGAAGATCCCTTCGGCGGCGGCTTCCCCTGGCCCTTCATGCAGCCCGCCCCCCGAGGCCAGCAGCCCCTGCGCCAGGGGCTTGGCTCGGGCTTCATCGTTGATCCCTCGGGGATCCTCCTCACCAACAACCACGTGGTGGAGGGCGCCGTCGAGATCCAGGTGAAGCTCATGGACGGCCGCCAGTTCGACGCGGAGGTGCTGGGCACGGATCCGCTCACGGATGTGGCCGTCATCCAGCTCAAGGGCAAGGACGTGAAGAACCTGCCGGTGGTGGGGCTGGGAGACTCGGACGCGATGCGCGTGGGCGACTGGGTGCTGGCCATCGGCAACCCGTTCGGCCTGTCCTCCAGCGTGAGCCTGGGCATCCTCTCGGCCAAGGAGCGCAACATCCACTCCGGGCCGTATGACGACTTCCTGCAGACGGACGCCGCCATCAACCCGGGCAACTCCGGCGGGCCCCTGTTCAACATGAACGGCGAGGTGATCGGCATCAACACCGCCATTGTCGGCGGAGGCACGGGCATCGGGTTCGCGGTGCCCGCCAACGTGGTCAAGGCGCTGCTGCCCCAGCTCGAGAAGGAGGGCGCTGTCACCCGCGGCTGGCTCGGGCTGGGCGTCCAGGACCTGACGCCCGCGCTCGCCGAGGCGCTGGGTGGGCTGCCCGTGCACGAGGGCGCCATCGTGGTCAGCGCCGACGAGGGGACTCCCGCCGCAAAGGCGGGCCTGCAGCCGGATGACGTCATCGTCGCGCTGGATGGCAGGCCCATCGCCTCGGCGGGCGCGCTCACGCGCACCGTGGGGACAATGCGCCCGGGCACGCAGGTGACGCTCACGTTCTATCGCAATGGCCAGAAGGAGGAGCGCAAGGTCACGCTCGGGACGCGGCCAGACCTCGAGGGTCTCTCCCAGAGAGAGAATCCCCGCTCTCAGGAGGAGCCCCACCAGCGGCTCGGCCTGGGGCTCAGTGATGTCGGGTCCCGGTTCGAGGCGCGCGGGCTGCCACCGGGAGCGCTCATCACCCACGTCGCCCCGGGCTCCCTGGCCGAGCGCTCCGGGCTGGTGCCGGGCATGGTGGTGGTGGAGGCCGGAGGCAAGCCCGTGCGCGGCGCCGCGGATCTGGTGCAGCTCCTCCGGGAGGCCCGGCCCGGCAGCGTGGTGCTCCTGCGCGTTCAGCTCCAGGACGCGCGGGTGCTGCGCACGCTCAGGATCCCCGAGTAGCCGTGTCCGACGCCTGGCCCGCCGCGCTCGCGAGTGGTGCCGGCGGGCGGGCCAGCAGCACGCGAGGGTGCAGCAGCAAGGCGAAGGACTCGCGCACCGTCCAGTAGAAGCGCTCCACGGCGTCGAGGTTGCGCTCGGTGAGGAGCGCGGGGCTGGTGGCCACCTCGAAGCCCTGCAGCCGGAAGTACTGCCGCGCCCGCAGCAGGTGGTACGGATCCGACACCACCACCACGCGCCGGGCGCCCAGCGAGCGCAGCAGCTCGGCGCTGTAGCGGGTGTTCTGCTCGGTGGAGTGACTCTGCTCCTCCAGCACGCACGCCTCGGCCGGGACGCCGAGCTGCACCGCCAGCGAGCGCATCACCTGGGCCTCGGACGGGGGGTTGTCGCCCACCCCACCGGAGAAGACGAGCCGGGGCGCGATGCCACCCCGATAGAGCTCCACCGCCTTCTCCACCCGCGCGTACAGCGCCCCCGAGGGCCCACCTCCCGGCAGCACGCGAGCGCCCAGCACCACCACCGCGTCGGCGGGAACGGCCCGCTCGCGCTGCCCGAACCGGTCCACGCGCCACGCCAGCCCGAACACTCCACACGTCACCAGCCCCACCAGGGCGAAGAAGAGCCGCCGGAGGGGAACAGCCCGGATCCTGAGCGCGGAGTGCCACATTCCGCTCAGGGTAGGTCAACCCCCGCCCGGCGGCGAGGGCTCCACGCCCAGAGAGGGCAGCCCGGCCGCTCCTCGGGCCCAGCCTTCGTGGCGGGCTGCTTGCTAGCAGATGACGAAAGCCAGGAGCAGCGGTAGAAGGCTCGCACACGGAGCTCGTGCCGTTGGGAACCCTCTTCATATGACGACCGTCCAGGACCCCGAGCCCATCTTCCCCCACGAGCTGCGCGACGCCTGGCCCGCGCTGTCCCGCGACGAGCGCGTGGAGAGCTTCAAGCTCGTCCCCCACTCCACCGCGGATGACTTCTTCCTCTCGCTCTCCGCGCAGGAGCAATCCGAGCTCATCCTGGCGATGGCGCCGGGCGAGCGCCGCACCTGGATGCGGCTGCTGGCTCCGGACGACGCGGTGGACGTGATCCAGGATTCGCCCCCCCACTCCCGCGAGTCCCTCCTCTCCGAGCTGGACGAGTCCACGCGCCGCGAGGTGCAGGCGCTCCTGGCCTACGAGGAGGACGACGCGGGCGGGCTGATGAACCCCCGCTTCGCCCGAGTCCGGCCGGAGATGACCATCGACGAGGCCATCACCTACCTGCGCAAGCAGACGCGCGAGAAGGTGGAGACAGTGTATTACGCCTACGCCCTGAACTCGCAGCAGCACCTGCTGGGGGTCGTCTCCCTGCGCCAGCTCTTCCAGGCCGCCCCCACCAAGCGGGTGGAAGAGGTGATGATCCGAGACATCATCACCGTGAGCGAGGACATGGACCAGGAGGCGGTGAGCCACGTCTTCTCCGAGCAGGGCCTGATGGCCATCCCCGTGGTGGATGCCGAGAAGCGGATGAAGGGCATCGTCACGGTGGATGACATCGTCCAGGTGGTCCAGGAGGAGGCCACCGAGGACATCCAGAAGGTGGGCGGTATGGAGGCCCTGGACGCGCCCTACTTCGAGGTGGGCTTCCTGGCCATGCTCCGCAAGCGGGCCGGCTGGCTGCTGGTGCTCTTCCTCGGGGAGATGCTCACCGCCACCGCCATGGGCTTCTTCGAGCACGAGATCGCCCGCGCGGTGGTGCTCAGCCTCTTCATCCCGCTCATCATCAGCTCGGGAGGCAACTCAGGCAGCCAGGCCACCACGCTGATCATCCGCTCGCTGGCGCTCACCGAGGTCCGTCTGAAGGACTGGTGGCGCGTGGCGCGGCGGGAGGTGGCGTCCGGCGTGGCCCTGGGGGCCGTGCTCGGAAGCGTGGGCATCTTGCGCATCATGGTGTGGCAGTCCGTCTTCCATAACTACGGAGAGCACGCCTGGAAGGTGGCGCTCACGGTGGGGTTCTCGCTGGTGGGCGTCGTCACGTGGGGCACGCTGTCCGGCTCCATGCTCCCGTTCGTGCTGCGGCGCGCGGGGTTCGATCCCGCGAGCGCGTCCGCGCCCTTCGTGGCCACGCTGGTGGATGTGTCCGGCCTGGTCATCTACTTCTCCGTGGCCAGCACCATCCTGCGCGGCACGCTGCTCTGAGCCTCAGGGCGTCACGCCCGACACCTTCTGGGGCTCGGGCGCGTCCTTCAGCCGGAGGTCCGCGATGACGGGGTAGTGGTCCGACGCGCCCACGTGCAGCACCGCGCTTCGCACCGGCACGAAGTCCTCACAGGCGAACACGTAGTCAATCCGCAGCGCGGGCGAGAACGGCAGCGGCAGCGGGTAGGTGCCCTCCACCCCCTGGCCGCTGGCGGCGGCGACGTCCGTGAGCTCCCGGCGCAGCAGGCGCACCGGCTGGGAGTCCGGGTCGTCATTGAGATCCCCCATCAGCAGCTTGGGCCGCGGATCCTTGGCGAGCAGCGCGGCGATGAGCGCGCTCTGGCGCACGCGGGCCTCGCCGTTGAAGGGCCTGCGGATGAGGTGGGTGAGGTAGACGCTGACCTCGCGTCCGGCCACCTGCATCAGCGCGTGGACCACCGTCCGAGGCTCCGCGCCCGGCGGCACGGGCAGCGGATACTGCTCCAGCGCCTCCAGCGGGAAGCGGGACAGCAGCGCGATGCCATAGGCGCCGCCAAAGAGCTCCGTGGTGCGGAAGTGCGCGTGGTACGGCAGGCCCGCCCGCTCGGCGAGCACCGCCGTCTGATCCAGCCCTCCCGCGCGGCTGCTGCCGAGATCCACCTCCTGGAGCGCGACGATGTCGGGCCGGGCGCCGCGGATGACCTCGGCCACGCCCTCCAGGCCTCGCACACCGGACTCGATGTTGAAGGTCATCACCCGCAGCTCCCCGGGGGCTCGGGCCGCCGCGGCCTCCCACTCCACCCCGGCGGAAGGAGGGTGCGGGCCCGAGGCACAGGCGAGGATGGCCGTCAGGGAGAGGGCGGGGAGCAGGCGGAGGAGACGCATGGCGAGAAGGGCCGGGATGCTAGGACGTGGCCCCGAGCCCTGTCGTCCCCCCGCCTCAGGCCCGTCCGCAGAGCAAGCGGACGGACCCGAGCAACGTCCTGGAGCACGGCGAAGGCCCTGCCCCAGCGGCGCGCTTAAGCGGTGCGGCGGCGGCGCAGGCGCTCGGCGACAACCGCGAGCAGCAGGGCCATGGGCGCGCCACCCGCGGCGGCGCAGCCCCCCTTGTCATTGTTGTCCGGCGGAGGGGGGTTGTCCGTGCCCGCATCCGGCGTGCC
>NZ_JBJMQP010000146.1:0-19418 GCF_045802625.1 Hyalangium sp.
CCATTCCCGCCACGTTCGTGGGTATCCCGCTGGGAGTGCAGATGGCTGCCGAGAGCCTGGGCGGGAGAGGCGAGTTCCTTCCCTCGCTCGCGGGCACGCTTCTGGGGACGGGCGCGGGCCTCATGTACGGGCTGTCAGCTGGAGGCACTGGGCCGGTCGTCACGGGCCTCATCGTGGGTCCGCTCCTCGGGGCCATCGTGGGCTACGAGATCTCCAACGCCCTGGTGCGGCACGGCCCGCTCTCGGCCTCCGCCCATGGCGGTCCCCAGGTGGTGCCCACGGTCGGCGCGACTCCCCGGGGTGGGGTGTTTGGAGGACTGTCCGGGAGGTTTTGAGCCGGCCCGCGGGAGCACGCGGCTCCACGGCGTGTTCAGCTCGCCTCAGTAGTTCCCCTCCACCCGGAGCATCGACAGCAGGCTCCGGGTCTCCAGGAAGCAGAACTCCGCGTCCCCGAAGCACAGCATGTCCCCGTCCGATACCAGCGTGTTCGCGTCCCGGATGAACTCGGCGTTGATCAGCGTCCCGTTGCGCGAGCCCAGATCCGTCAACATGCACCGCCGTGCCACGCTGTCCCACTGCAGCACCGCGTGGCGCTTGGATACCGACGGATCGTCGATGACCAGATCGTTGTCCGGCAGCCGGCCGATCTGCAGCTCCTCGCTGCCGTGGATCGGGGGCAGCGTGGCCACCCCCAGGTCATCGAACTGCTGGAGCAGCTCCGCCATGATGATCTTGCCCTCGGCGGAGGAGCGCGACAGGCGAGTGCGCTGCACCCCCATCCGCAGCGCCACCCGAGCGACCTGCGGATCCGGAGGGCGCCTCACCAGCACGAACGGCCCGATCTGCCGTTGAAAGTCATCGTTGGAGAGGTTCCCCGCCAGGGCTCGGACCTCGCGGACCAGGAGCATCCCGATAGCCTAATGGGTTCTGGGGCCACCTCCCAAGCCCCTTGCTGTCCGCTCCCTGGCGCTTTCGTTTGCCCGCTTGCCGTTCGTCTCCTACATTCAGAATTTCTTCGTAAGCTGCCCTCGGATCCCTCAGTGAGGGGGCGGGCAGGCGGACACTGACTCATTGGGTCGTGGAAGGAGCTGTAGAGATGAGCGGGAACATCCCGATGACCCCTTATGGTCTCCGGAAGCTCAAGGAGGAGCTCAAGCACCTCCAGACCGTCGAGCGCTCGAAGATCACCAAGGAGATCGAGGTCGCACGCGCCCATGGTGACCTGAAGGAGAACGCCGAGTACCACGCGGCCAAGGAGAAGCAGTCCCACATCGAGGGCCGCATCCTGGATCTCAATGACTGGATTGCCCGAGCCGAGGTGATCGACACCAGCAAGCTCAAGGGCGACGCCGTCGTCTTTGGCGCCACCGTGGTGCTGCGCGACTCGGAGGCTGACAAGACCGTCACCTACCGGCTCGTCGGAGAGCTGGAGGCCGACATCAAGAAGCGCTGGCTGGCCGTCACCTCGCCCGTGGCCCGCGCCCTCATTGGCAAGAAGGTGGGGGACTCCGCGATCGTCCGCAGCCCGGGTGGCGAGAAGGAGTACGAGATCGAGGAGGTCCGCTTCGAGGACCCTCCGGACGAAGAGGCTTCGTCCAGTCCTTGACGCCTCGCTGGGCATGCCGCCGCCGGGGGAGTGGGCCTCTGCTCGCTCCCCCGCTTTCATTTGGTGTGGGACGTCATTCCGGCTTCTTAGGATGAGCGCTCGGACCCGCCTGTGAGCCACCCCCTCGCCAGCCTCGTGGGACCGCTGCGCTACGCGTGCCAGCGGGACTTCGCCCAGCTCTCCACCGTGAGGGATCTGCGCGGCGTCATCGAGCGCGCCCTGGCCGGGGCCTCGGGCGTGGAGCCTCGCGCGCTGTCGCTGCTGCGCGCCGCGCTGCCACATGTGGACCATCCCACGCTCGACCGGCGCAAGGCCGCGCTGCGGCGCGTCGTGGCCGCGCTGAAGATGAGCGGGGTGGAGCTGCCCGCCGAGCTGGATCAGGTGATTCGGGGAGAGACGGGCGGCTTGGCGCATGAGGAAGCGGGGCGGGTGGAGCCGGAGGCGAAGGTGGCGGCGCTGCCTTCGGTCCCGGCTCCGTCATCCAGGAATCCCGTGGCTCCGGCCTCGGGTGCCGGTGTCCCGGCCTGGAAGTCCGCCGAGCCGGTGACGAGGCCCGCGGCTCCGCTGGTGTTGACGCCCCCGCCGGCCGGCCGGCCTGCTCCTGCGCGCACGCCTCCCGTCGAGAAGAAGGCCGCTCCGAAGAAGCGCAAGCAGGCCACCGGAGCCGAGGAGTCTCGCGCCGAGGCGAAGCTGCTCTCCATCGCGCCCCGCTCGGGGCCGTTGTCCATTCCGCTCAAGACCCTGGGCAAGCGGCTCGGGCCTCGCCTGCTGGGGGCGCTCAACAAGAAGGGTCTGCGCCGCGTGGGCGACATCCTCTTCCTGCTGCCTCGCTGTTACGAGGACCGGCGCAAGCTGAAGACGATCGCCGAGCTGAACCCCGGTGAGCGCGGCGTCACCGTGGGCATCGTCAAGCACGCCGACTACGCCTCCGGCCGCAGTGGCAAGCGCATGTTCAAGGCGGTCATCGCCGATCGCTCCGGCAGCATCGCCCTGACCTTCTTCCACGCCGGGCCTTGGCTCAAGGCTCGCTTCACCGTGGGCAAGCGGCTGGTGCTCTCGGGCGAGGTCCGCGCCTCGATGACGGGCCGGGAGATGGCCCACCCCGAGCTCGAGCCCGCCGAGGACATCGAGTCCTCCTCCGTCCACTTCAACCGTATCGTCCCCATCTACCCGGGCTTCGAACGCGGGGATCAGCGCTCCTTCCGGGAGATCGCCGCTCGCGTCAGCGAGTCCTACGCCCACCACCTCGAGGAGCCCCTGCCCGAGTCCCTGCGCAAGCGTCTCAACCTGATGACGCTCCCCGAGGCCCTGCGCAGCATCCACTTCCCCCCGGAGGACTGGGACCTGGACCGGCTCGATGCCCACCGCAGCCCGGCCCACCTGCGGCTCGCGTTCGATGAGCTGTTCTTCCTCCAGCTCGGCGTGGGCCTCAAGCGCCAGGGCGTGAAGACCGAGAAGGGCATTGTCTTCAATGTCTCCCCGGAGCGCATGGAGCGGGCTCGCGGCGCGCTCCCGTTCCAGCTCACTGGCGCCCAGCGCCGCGTCATCGAGGAGCTCGCCCGCGACATGGCCCGCCCCGAGCCCATGAACCGGCTCGTTCAGGGCGATGTGGGCTCGGGCAAGACGGCCGTGGCGCTGGTGGCCGCGATGCTCGCGCTGGAGGATGGCTACCAGGTGGCCGTGATGGCCCCCACGGAGATCCTCGCCGAGCAGCACGATCGCAACTTCCGCCGCCTGCTGGAGCCGCTCGGCTATCGCGTGGGGTTGATCAGCGCCGCTGGCACGGTGAAGCAGAAGCGTGAGATGCGCGACGCCGTGGCCCGTGGAGAGATCCGCCTCGCCGTGGGCACCCACGCCCTCATCGAGGGGGATGTCGCCTTCGAGCGGCTGGGGCTCGTCGTCATCGATGAGCAGCACCGCTTCGGCGTGCTCCAGCGCCACACGCTCATGAGCAAGGGCCTCAAGCCTGATGTGCTCGTGATGACCGCCACGCCCATTCCTCGCACCCTGGCGATGACGCTGTACGGGGACCTGGACGTGTCCGTCATCGACGAGCTGCCCCCGGGCCGCACGCCCGTGGCCACCCGCGTCTTCAGCGAGCAGCACCGCCCCCGCGTCTACGAGTCCGTGGCCTCTGAGATCGCCAAGGGCCATCAGGCGTACATCGTCTATCCGCTCGTGGAGGAGTCCGAGAAGCTGGATCTGGAGGACGCCACTCGCGGCGCGGAGAAGCTCCAGCAGGTGTTCCCGCAGGCCCGTGTGGGGCTGCTCCACGGGCGCATGAAGCCCGAGGAGAAGGACGCCGTCATGGAGGCGTTCCGCGAGAAACAGATCCACATCCTCGTGTGCACCACCGTGGTGGAGGTGGGCGTGGACGTGCCCAACGCCTCCGTCATGGTCATCGAGTCCGCCGAGCGCTTCGGCCTCTCACAGCTCCACCAGCTGCGCGGACGGGTGGGGCGCGGCGCGGCCATCAGCCACTGCTACCTCGTGGCCAGCCCCGCTCGCTCCTGGGAGTCCACCGAGCGGCTCTCGGTGATGGAGCACAGCAGCGATGGCTTCGTCATCGCCGAGAAGGATCTGGAGATCCGCGGACCCGGCGAGTTCCTCGGGACGCGGCAGAGCGGCCTGCCCGAGCTGGCCGTCGCCAACCTCGCGAGAGATGGGGATCTGCTCTCGCTCGCTCAGGCCGAGGCCCGGCGCATCCTCGAGCAGGACCCGAGCCTGCGAGACCCCGAGCATCAGGGGCTGGTGAAGGCGCTGGAGGAGCGGTGGGAAGGCCGCCTGGCGCTGGCTCGGGTGGGGTAGGGCCGGCGCGAGGCTCGATGTGCCGGGGCGATGCGTAACCTTGAGTCGAAGGGACGGCCATGGGCGACCGCGAGCTGGCGGACTTCTTGGAACGGCAGGGCATCCGGGATCGGCGGGTGCTGGATGCGATCGCGCACCTGAACCGCGCGGACTTCATCCCCGAGAGTGCTCGCTCCGCCGCCACCCAGGATTCCCCGCTGCCCATCGGCCATGGGCAGACCATCAGCCAGCCCTTCATCGTCGCGCTCATGTCCCAGGCCCTGGAGCTTCAGGGGCCCGAGCGAGTGCTGGAGATCGGCACCGGCTCGGGCTACCAGACGGCCGTCCTGGCCCAGTTGTGTCGGGAAGTGTACTCCGTGGAGATCGTCCCCTCGCTCGCCGATTCGGCAAGGGAGCTGCTGGAGCGGTTGGGCTTCCAGAACGTCCACCTGCGCCTGGGAGATGGCACGCTCGGCTGGCCGGAGGAGGCTCCCTTCGACGCGGTCATCGGCACGGCGGCCCCCGAGTTCGTGCCTCCCAAGGTCCTGGGGCAGCTCAAGCCGGGCGGGCGGATGCTGATGCCGGTGGGGCCCCAGGGGGGCAACCAGGAGTTGCTGTGCATCACTCGCGCTCCGGGCGGAGGGGTTCCCCGGGTCCAACACCTGCTCCCGGTGCGGTTCGTCCCCATGACGGGCGAGGCTCGGCACCTGGGCTGAAGTGAGTGTGCGTTGCCCCCGGGCACCCCGGCCCGTTAACGTTGGCCCCCATGATCATCTGCCCGGTGTGTGAACACCAGCAGGCCCAAGGGGACGAGTGCGACAACTGCGGCAAGAAGCTGCAAGTGCCCAAAGTCGCTGCCGCTGCGGCCGTGCCGACCCTGCCTGAGCTGGAGCAGACCCACCACGTTGGCGGTCGCGTGGCGGTCGAGGCTCCCTTCTTGCCCGAGCTGGACCACACCCGGCAGCAAGCCGGCCCGGATCTGCCAGCTCAGCAGGTGCCGGAGATGGAGACCACGCGCATGGCGCCGATCGACAAGGTCAGCGTCGAGGCCGTGCCCGATATGGACACCGGCCGAGCGGCCGATGATGGGGTGCGCACGGCGGCGCCCTCGGGAGCGGTCATCTGCCGGTACTGCCGCAACGTCCAGGCCGAGGGCATGGTGTGCGATCGCTGCGGCATGCGCCTGTCTCGGGTGCGTCCCACCGCGGCCGCGGCCCCAGGCAAGGGAGGCGTGGCCACGGAGGATCTGACGTGGCTGCCCTGCCAGAAGTGCCGCACGCCCACCCGGCCGAACAAGATCTGCACGGTCTGCGGCACGCGCGTCGTGGCGGCTGAAGCATGAGCGCGGCGGGTTCCGGTTTCCGAGCGGAGTACGCCTGCAGCGAGGGGTGTGGCTTCCGCGCCTCGCAGTGGGAGGTCATCTACCGCTGCCCGAAGTGCGGCGCGCTGCTGGAGGTGTCGCACGATCTGGAGGCGCTGCGCTCGGTGCCCGCCGCCGAGTGGAAGCGCCGCTTCGAGTCCCGCTTCGGCGCCTCGCGGCTGCC
Organism: Hyalangium sp.; assembly: GCF_045802625.1. NCBI lineage: Bacteria > Pseudomonadati > Myxococcota > Myxococcia > Myxococcales > Archangiaceae > Hyalangium > Hyalangium sp. The sequence goes on from NZ_JBJMQP010000146.1 coordinate 5,938, forward strand.
GCACGCCTCGGGCGTCTGGGGCAAGCACGAGTGGGTGTGCCCGGAGCTGCCCGTGGAGGACATCGTCTCCCTGGGCGAGGGCCGTGTGCCGCTCAACCCGCTGCCGCGCATGGCGGCCGAGCTGGGGCTGGCGAGCCTGGAGCTCAAGGAGTGCGGCGTCTCTCCGACGGGGAGCTTCAAGGACTGGGGCATGACGGTGCTCGTGTCCGCGGTGAAGCACCTGCGGGCCCGGGGCGTGCCCATCCGCGCGGTGGCGTGCGCCTCCACGGGGGACACCTCGGCAGCGCTCTCCGCCTACTGCGCCCGCGCGGGCATTCCCTCGGTGGTGTTCCTGCCCAAGGACAAGGTGTCGCTGGCGCAGCTCGTCCAGCCCATCGCCAACGGGGCGCGCGTGCTGTCGCTGGACACGGACTTCGACGGCTGCATGAAGCTGGTGCAGCAGGTGACGGAGGACCGGGGCCTGTACCTGGCCAACTCGATGAACTCGCTGCGCATCGAGGGCCAGAAGGTGGTGGCCCTGGAGCTGTGCCAGGATCTGGGCTGGGAGCCGCCCGACTGGGTGGTCATCCCCGGCGGCAACCTGGGCAACGCGAGCGCGCTGGGCAAGGGCTTCCAGATGATGCACGCGATGGGGCTCATCTCCCGGCTGCCGCGCATCGCCGTGGCGCAAGCCCAGCGCGCCAACCCGCTGTTCCGTGCCTTCCGCGGGGGCTTCAAGGAGCTGGTGCCCATGAAGGCCGAGCGCACCCTGGCCTCGGCGATCCAGATTGGCAACCCCGTGTCGTTCCGGCGCGCCGTGCGTACGCTCCAGGCGTTCGATGGCGTGGTGGAGGAGGCCTCCGAGTCCGAGCTGGCCAACGCCGCCGCGCGGGCTGATCGCGAGGGCACCTTCTCTTGTCCGCACACGGGCGTGGCGCTCGCGGCCGTGGAGAAGCTGGTGGCCCAGGGCGTGATCGCGAAGGGCTCGCGGGTGGTGGTGGTGTCCACGGCGCACGGGCTCAAGTTCGCGGACTTCAAGGTGGGCTACCACCGGGGCTCGCTGGCGGACGTGCAGAGCCGGTTGGCCAATCCTCCCGTGGAGCTGCCGGCGGAGCTCGGGGCGGTCCGCGAGGCCCTGGCGTCCCTGTGAGGGAGGGCGGAGAGCGGTGATGGCTCGACGGCGGGCCGTCGCTGCGCTATGTCCCCGGCCCCGTGAACGCCCAAACCCAAGAGGATCTGCGCTCCCAGCTCGAGCGCCTTCAGGAGAGCCTGGCCACCCGCCAGAGCATCCTGCACTTCGCCCACGCGGGCGTCTCTTTCATCGTCGCCCTCATCCTCGCGGGCGCCGCGGCCAAGCTGTTCTGGGACTCGGCGAAGGTGCCGTTCCTGGCCTTTGGCGTCACCGTGCTGGTGCTGGGGCTGGTGAGCTATGCCCTGGTGCGCTACCGCCGGGGACACCGCGAGCTGGCCGAGGAGCTGAAGCGGTACGGTGATCTGCTGGAGCTGCGGCGCCAGCTGCACCTGGACAACCCCTCGCGCCTGCTGCCCCGGTGAGCGCCCTTCGCCGGAAGCCGGGGCGCGGCCGCTTCATCGTCCTGGAGGGCTTGGACGGGGCAGGCACCACCACGCAGACCGAGCGCCTTGCCGCGCTCCTGCGCGCCGAGGGCCACTCCGTGCTCACCACCCGCGAGCCTTCGGATGGGCCCATTGGGACGTTGATTCGCCAGGCGCTCACGGGGCGGCTGGTGCTGCCGGGAGACGCAGGTCCACTGGCGCAGGAGACGCTGGCGCTGCTGTACGCCGCGGACCGGACGGACCACCTGAAGGCGAAGGTGCTGCCGGCGCTGGAGGCGGGACAGATCGTCCTGAGTGACAGGTACGTGCTGTCCTCGCTGGCCTACCAGGGCGCGTCGCTGTCCATGGCGTGGGTGGAGGCGGCGAACGGGTACGCGGTGCCTCCGGATCTCACGCTGTTCGTCCATGTGTCTCCGGCCGTGGCGGCCCAGCGGCGCACTGCGCGAGGTGGAGCGAAGGAACTGTTCGAGGAGGATGCGCTCCAGCGGCGGATCGCCCGGCAGTACGAAGAGGCCATCCGTCGGCGTGAGACCCAGGAGAAGATCGTCCGGATCGACGGCGAGCAGACCGTCGAGGCCGTGACGGAAGCGGCGCTCGCGGAGATCCGCGCGGTGCTGGGCCGCAAGCGCGCGAAGTAATCACCTGGGGGCGCTCAGGCCTGCAAAGCCTGGAGCGCCCGAGCGTAGTACGCCTCGCGCTGTGCGAGGCCGTTGTAGCCGCCATTGATGCGGCGGGTGATCTCCCGGAAGTCGCCGGCGTCCGCCAGCGCATTCAGCCCGTGCGTTGCCCAGAACCAGGTGGCGACGCGGAAGCCGACGGCGGGATCCTTGGCGAGCTCGGGGTGGTTCTCCAGATCCACGCCGAGCGCCTGTCCCGCCGCGCGGTAGTTATTGCGCCCGGTGAGCTGGATGGGGCCGCGCCCCTTGTAGCGAGGCCCATCGCCGGGGTGGATGTTGCCGAGATCCTGGCGGCCCTCGTAGGCCGTGCCGTCACTGAGCTCCTCCCAGTAACGAAGCTCACCGCTCTCGTGGGCGAGCTGCGCGAGGAAGGCGGCTCGGCGCCGGAGCGTGGTGATGGTGGCCTCGTTCATGGCGGCGTTGAGCAGGGGCAGGTAGTAGGTGGCATGGGCCTCGGGGAGCTTGGGCATGATCGCGCGGAGCTGTTGCAGCGTCAGGCCGCTCGAGCCCGCCTGGCCTTGCCTGCGCAGCAGCGCCTCGAGGAGCTCGTGCCAGACCACGCCCTCCAGTCCTGGCGGGATGGGGATGCCGGACAGGAACTGAAAATCCAGGACCGCGGCGTAGGTATTGGGCCCGAAGCCTCCGTCCTGGAGGACCGGGGCGAGCCCGAGCAGCCGCTGCAGCTCCTTGACCGCGGGCCCGGCCTGACCCTGCCAGAGCAGGCGGTGTCCCGTGCGGACCTCCTCCAAGGAGGGCGCGGCGATCCACTGACGCTTGACGCTCATGAGCGTCCGGAGCGTCGTCTTTCCGACCATGCCCAGGGCCTCCGCGCCGGGAGCGATCTGGACGGAGTGCTGGAAGGCCTCGACCGCGGCCCGAGTCCCGGGGCCGAATGAACCATCCGCGGGGATCCCGAGCAAGCGCTGCACCTCTGCCACCGCGTGGCCCTGCTGGCCCTGCATCAGAAACTGCCCCTGAAAGAGGACGGCATCGAGGGTGGGCGCTGCTATCGCGGGGTGCGCGACGCCGCCAGGTCCTGCATGCGGAGGAATACCGGTGGTCATGGGACTCTCCTGCTCGTGTGGCGTTCTTGAATCTGGAGTGGCCCGCGCGCCTTTGTGACGGGCAGCGGAGCCACCGCTCCACGCCTCTCCCGAGCAGAGGGAGGCGATCAGACGCTGCTCACTTCGCCGGCCCCGCCCCGGGGGGAGGGGCGGACGTCATGGCTTGCTTCACCCAGGCCCATATCTCGGCGTGGAAGCGCCAGAGCAGCCAGGTGGCGGCGAGCAGAATCAGGGTGCCCAGCAGGCTCTTGAGGAGAATCCGCACCCAGCCCTCTTCACTCTCGATGCGCTGCCTCAGCAGCTCGGCGACCTTGTCGCGGACGTCGATACGGGAATGGGGAGGACGTCGCGGGCGGCGGGTGAAGAGCTTTCCCAGGCGTCGTGTCAGGCGCAGGCGATCATTCATGGCCCAGCCAGCGCCTTCGAGCACCACGGCCAGATCGCGGTTCGCGATGCGGATGAAGGCCATGAGCAGGGCTGGGAGCATCGCCGAGGCCAGGATGATCAACAGGCTGAACAGGACCTCGAGCAGCGTGACCGAGCGGAGCTGGTTGATGATGAAGGCCAGCGCGGAGCCGATTGCCGCGGCGGCCACGCTCGCGCCCACGATGCGCCCGATGGTGCCCTGGAGGGCCAGCAGACCTCCTCCACCGGGGGGGAACTGGGCTGTCGGGTAGGACCCGTAAGAGGGGTAGGAGGACCCAAGCGAAGGGTATGAAGAGCCGGGCGAGGGGTAGGAAGACCCGGGCGACGGGTAGGAAGACCCGGGCGAGGGGTAGGAAGACCCGGGCGACGGGTAGGAAGGCCCTGCGGAAGGATAGGTGCCAGAGGACGGATAGGCGCCAGAGGACGGATAGGAGCCGGAAGAAGAGTAAGGGCCAGGAGAAGGATAGGCCCCTGTTCTCGATAAGCGCCCCTGGAGCTGTGCGTCCGTCGTGTTGGACCAGGACTCGACGCGGCTGAAGATGAGGCGGATGAGCCGGCGCAAGGGAGCGGTGGTGGCTTCATACAGCGACACCGGCTGCTGGATGATCTGCACCACCTGGGCGTCGTACTCGCGGCCCTCGGTGTCTCGGAAGACGCCGCGCTTGTTCACATAGAGGCCGCGAGTCGTGCCGGACGTCACGGGCACGGCGACCTCGAAGGTGCGCGCGGGTTGGCCTCCGCTGATGACGCAGTAGAGGATGAACATGGAGGCCTCGCTCGCCATCGCCGCGTGGGAGGCCCGGTCCATCACTCGCACCGCGAGCGAGAACTCCCGGCCGGCCATGATGAGCGTGCCCTGCTCGAAGAGCGCCCGGCGATCTCTCGCGTAGAGATCGGGCATCGCCACGAAGTTGTTGGCGAACGTGAAGATCCAGCGCTGGAAGAGGATGAGCCGCTCCAGCTCCACGAGCCGTTGCTCCTCCTCGGAGAGAGGCGCGGGGGGAGCGGGGGAAGTGGGCAGTGCCGAAGGCAGAGGCGGCTGCTGGAGAGGGAGAGGTGACTGCGAGATCGGAGGGTAGGCCCCGCTCAAGCCCGAGGGCAGCCCAGGAACTAGGGGAAGCGGTGGCAGGTCCACGCCGGTGGGAGGGGGCGGCTTCTCAGGAGGAGGGAAGAGCTTCTCGCGGGCCTTGCGCACCTGCTCCAGCGAGACCTGGGCGCCCGGTGGGAGCCCGCAGGCGGCGAAGACCTCGTCGGCGGCGGTCCGCAGATGCGTGGCTTCCGCGGACAGGTGCGCGAGCGTCAGGACATCCGAGCCAGGAACACAATCCGATCGATCGGCCAGCATTAGTGCGGTCCAGTCGATGGCCTTCATGAACATGCGCGCGCGCACGCGGCCGTGGGCCTCTGTGTCCAAGTGCGCGAGGAAGGCGGGATCACACGAGAGGCCAGCGGTCGGGCATGCGGTAGCCACCCAGAGCGCCTCCGGCACCTCGGTCAGGGTGAGGAGATCCTCGAAGGCGCGCAGGCGCAATTGCAGCGAGCCGGCATAGCGGCGGAAGAGAAGGTGAGCCCGCGCGTGCTCGGCTGGGCCTGCTGCCTGATCAGCGCGAGGCTGCGAGAGCCCTCCCGCCGAGGGTGCGAGTGACAAGGCCATGGGTCTCCCGTGACGGTAGGTCTTCCTGTCGCCTTCGCAGGCGGCAGACAGGCATCTGGTAGAGTGGCTGTCCACTCACCCTCGAGGGACCATGAACCTGCGAGCCATGCTGGGGCTTGGGAGCCTGCTGCTCATCGCAACCGGGTGCCCGGTGAGGAATTCGCCGAAGGAAGCTAGAGTCCGCGCACCATGGAGCGCACCGGCGCAGCAGCGGTCATCATCGGCAACGAGGTCCTCACCGCGAAGGTGGTGGATGCCAACGGGCCCCTTCTCATCCGCCGCCTGCGAGAGAGGGGGATCCCCCTGCGCTCCGTGGAGATCGTCACCGATGATGTGGATGCCATCGTCGATGCGGTAACCCGGGCGCGCTCGAAGGCCGCCTATGTCTTCACCAGCGGCGGCATTGGCCCCACCCATGATGACGTCACCGTGCGCGCGGTAGCTCTCGCCATGGGCCGCCAGGTGGTGCGCCTGCCCGAGATGGTGGAGCTCATCCGCAAGCGCTCGGATCACCTCACCGAGGAGGCCATGCGCCTGGCGGACGCCCCCGAGGGCGCCGTGCTGCTCCCCCAGGAGGGCACCTGGTTCCCCGTGCTGACGGTGGACAATGTCTTCCTGCTGCCCGGGGTGCCCCAGCTCTTCAGGATCCAGCTGGAGACGGTGCTCAAGCGGCTGCGCGGCACGCCGGTGCACCTGCGCAGCCTCTACTTGCGCCTGGGCGAGAGCACCATCGCCGCCGTGCTGGACCGGGTGGCCCTGGACATGCCGCACGTGGCCATCGGCTCCTACCCGGTGTTCGATCCGGCGCTGGACTACCGGGTGAAGGTGACGATCGAGGCCGCCGAGCTGGCGCCCGTGGAGGACGCCCTGGCGCGCATCCGCGGCGGACTGCCCGCGGATGCCGTGGTCCGCCAGGAGTAGGCGACTACAGCCCCAGCCCCAGCCGCTGGCGCAGCCGGAAGAAGTCGTCCGACAGGGAGAAGGCCATCAGATCGCGCAGATCCTCGCGCGTCCTCAGCGCCTGGATCAGCGGATCCGACGCCGTCTCGATCTTCGTGTTCCCCATCGTCGGGTCCTCGCGCAGCACCAGCCCCAGGCCCACGGAGATGTCGCCGCACATCAGCATGCCGGCGCGATCCGCGGACAGCGAGAGCCCCTCCGTCAGCTTCTTCAGATCCACCTTGGTCTCGGGCCCGAGCGCCATGGCCGGCGTCTCCAGCGCCTTGAGCGCCTTGCGCGAGTACGCCTTGCGCAGCTGCTTCACCATGTCGTCGCTCTTGCGCCCCAGCGCGGTGAACTGCGGAGCGTGGATGCGGACCGAGTTGCCGAACAGATCCCCCGTCTCGCCCTGAGACAGCTTCGAGAGCACCGCCGTCTTGTTCAGCAGCCCCAACACCGCGCGGCCGATGAGGAACTTCTGCTCGCGGGCGTTGAACTTGCGCACCACGTCCTGGCCCACGCAGACCGACAGCGGCTCGGTGGTCTCCAGCGTCATCAAGCCGCGGCGGGACTGGTAGACCTCGAACTCCTCCACGCCGAACACCTGCGCCACGGAGCGGATGGCCTTGAACACCGCCGAGTCCGGCTTGAGCTTGTCCGCCTTCTTGTCCACCCCCAGCATCTCGAACTGGGGCGGGTACATCTTCCCGAGCTGATCGCCCACGGCGCGCAGCACCTCCAGCAGTGGCCCGCGCGTGGAGGGGTGCAGCAGCATGCCGTCCAGATCCGCCAGCGGCAGCGCCTCCTTGGCGTCCTGCGCCAGCCGCACCTTGGCCTCGTTGTAGTAGACGACCTCCACCTCGTTGGCCGAGCGCAGGAACTGCAGCGCCGCCGCCGCGCAGAAGGCCTTGTCGTTTTGCTTGAGGCCCTCCCACAGCTTGAACAGGGCGTGGAGACTGTCCACCCGCGTCGGATCCAGCTTGAGCAGCTGCCGGTGCTCCTCGATCGCCAGCGCCGTGGACGAGGAGTCCCGCGTGTACAGCTCCGCGAGCGCCGCGCGTGCGGGGAGGTTCGTCGGCTCGTGCTCCAGCGCTTGCCGGTACACGGCGATGGCGCGCGCCGGCTGCTCCAGCGAGCGGGCATACAGCTCCGCCAGCCGCAGCCGCACGGACTGGGCGCGCCTGGCATCCACCGCCGCGAGCGTGCCCACCTGAGCCTCCAGCATCTGTGCCAGCTCCGGCAGGTTGTGGGCGCGCTCGTACAGGGTGACGAGCCGGTCCACCAGCTCCGAGTCCCCAGGGCTCAGCTCCAGCGCCTTGCGGTACAGCGCGGAGGCGCCGGCCGTGTCGCCCAGGCCCTCGTCGTGGATGCGCGCCAGCTCCACCGTGTGGCGAGCCCGATCCACCGTGGCCAGCTCCAGCTCCAGCAGGCGCTTGAGGCAGTCCACCGCGCCCGACCAGTTGCGACCCTGGCCGTGCAGGGTGGCGAGCCGCTCCAGCGCCTCCTCGTTCCTCGGCATCGCGGCCAGCGCCGTCTGCAGGTGCGCGGAGGCCCGGCTCGGCTCGTTCAGGTGCGTCTGGTACAGCCCACCCAGGGTGAGGTGGATCTGCGCGAGCAGGCGCGGATCTCCACCCTGCTGCACGCGCTGGGCGAGCGCCCCGGCCGCCTCGGCGTACTTCTGATCCTCCAGCAGCAGCCGGCCCTTCATCTCCAGCGCGTCCGGGTAGTTCGGCATCGCGGAGAGTGCTCGCTCCACCAGGGCCATGGCCTTGGGACGATCGCTCAGCGCGGTGATGTACAGCTTCGCCCCGCTGATGAACGCGGAGGCGGCGGCGTTGGGATCGCGCTGGGCCAGCTTGGCCTCGCCGCGCCGCTCGTGCAGCGCCGCCAGATCCGGAGTGCCGCCCCGCTGAGCCAGCAGATCCTCCAAGCCCGTGGTGGCCGTGGGGTTGAGCGGATCCTTCTCCAGCGCCTGCCGGTACAGGGCGGCGGCGCCGTCCAGATCGTTCAGGCGGGAGGAGGCGAGCTTCGCGGCGGCGATGAAGGCCTCCACGGCGCTGCGAGGGTCGCGGCTGGCGCGGGCCTCGGCCTCCAGGGTGGCGCGGGCCCCGGCGACGTTGCCCTGCTTGAGCTGCACGCGGCGGCTGCCCATGAGCGCGGGCATGCACTGGGGCTGGGCCTCCAGCGCGGCCCGGTAGAGCTGGCCGGCGCGCTCCAGATCGCCCAGCTTGTGCTCGGCCAGATCCGCGCTGCGCAGCATCAGCTCCACGCGCTCGATGGGCTCGGTCACCACCTCGAGGCGGCGGCTGTAGAGCCAGGCCAGGCCGGCGACGTCACCCACCTGACGCATGGCGCGCTCCAGCGAGAAGGCCACGCGCACGTCAGAGGGATCCTCCTGGAAGGCCAGCTTGTACTCGTCGAGCGTGGCCTCGGTGGAGCCCTTGTCCTGATCCGCGGCGGCGGACAGGCGCAGGGCGGTGCGCAGGCGCGCCTCCGGCACGCGCTCGGACAGGCGGAAGCGCAGCTCGGCGCGGCGGGGCTTGTCTCCGGCGCGGATGCGCTCGAGCATCTTCAGCGCGGTGAACTGGCCGGGATCGAGCTGGAGCACGGCCTCGCAGCACTGGGCGGCGCGGGCCGGCTCCTGGAAGCGATCCAGGTACAGGCGCGCCAGCTTGAGGTAGGCGGCCACCTTGGCGCCCGGCGTCTGGCCCACCTGCGTCTCGCGATCCAGGATGGCCACCAGCTCCTTGGTGTTGTCCTGGGTGGTGTAGAGCCGCTCCAGGGCGCGCAGCGACGCGGCGTGGCCCGGCACCACCTTGAGCACCTCCTGGTAGCCCTCGATGGCCAGCTCCAGCCGCTGCAGCTGATCCTCCCAGATGGCGGCGGTCTGGAAGAGCGCGTTGGCGCGCTCCACCGGATCAATCCGGTTGGCGGCCTCGGCGCGCAGCACCTCGATCAGCTTCTCCCAGTGGGTGTTGGCCCGGTAGATGCGAGCCAGCGCGCGCAGCGCGGGGAAGTAGCTGGGCGCCAGCGTCAGCGCCTCCTCGTAGGCGGCGATGGCCTCGTTCTGGCTCTTGAGGCGGTGCTCGTACAGCTCGCCGATCTTGAACTGCAGCGTGGAGGCCTGCTCGGTGGAGGGAGAGATCTCCGCCTCGGCGCGGTACATCTTGATCAGCTCGTTCCAGCGGCCCTCCTGCGCGTACAGCCGCCCCAGCGCCTTGAGCGCCGGCAGGTACGAGGGAGACAGCGCCAGCACGCGCTCGTACATGCCGATGGCGCCGGTGCGATCCTTGAGGTTCTCGTCGAGGATCTCCGCGTTGCGGTGGTAGAGCGACAGCACCTGCTTGGTGTCACCGGCGAACGAGGCCTCCAGCTCCTGGGTCTCGATCAGCTCGCGGTAGCGCCCGGCGCGCTCGTACAGCCGCGACAGGTTGCGGATGGTGGGCAGGTGATCCGACGCCAGATCGAGGATCCGCTTCATGCAGTCGATCGCGTGCTCCAGATCCGTGAGCCGATCCTCGTAGATGACCGCCATCTTGTTCAGCGTGGAGATGAGCTGATCGCGATCGGAGGTCTGCAGCAGATCCTGCTCGTACATGCCCACCAGCTCGGCGAAGCGGCCCTGGCGCTCGAACATGCGCGAGAGGGCCTTCTGCGCGGGCAGGTAGCCCGGCTGGAGCTGGAGGCAGGTGTTGTAGCGGGAGATGGCCTCCTCCTGCCGCCCCAGCCGCTCCTCCAACACCTCGGCGGCCTTGTACATGCGGGCGGCCTTCTGCCGGGCGTCCTCGGCGGCGGCGATCTCCGCGTCGAACACGGAGACGAGCCCCTCCCAGTTCTGCAGCCGGTGGTAGAGCTTGCCCAGGCCCGCCAACGCGGGGCCGTGGCCGGGGATGCGCGAGAGGATCGCCTGGTAGCGGGAGATCGCCTCCTGCTCGCGCTTGAGATCCTCCTCGTAGAGCGCGGCCATGCGCAGGTTGATGGCCACCAGCTCGCTCTCGTCGTTGATGGAGCCCACCCACGCCAGCAGCACGTCCGCCAGCTCCTCGTAGCGGCCCTGCGTCTCGTAGATGCCAGCCAGCTCGGACAGCACGAGCGGCTCGTTCGGGGTGACACGGCGCGCGGCCAGCAGCGCGGCCAGGGCGTCATCCTTGCGCCCCATGCGCTCGTAGACCTTGGCGATCTGCAGGTACGCGGGCGTGGCCTGGGTGCCCAGCACGTGAGCCTCGGCGGCCAGCGCGGCCAGCAGCTCGTCGGCGCGGCCCTCGCGCTCGGCCAGGCGCTTCATGGCCGCCAGCAGCAGCAGGTCCGAGCGATCCAGCGCGAAGGCCTGACGGAAGAACACGGCGGCGGCCTCGCGCTGCTTGAGGCGCTCCTCCAGCACCAGCCCCGCCGAGGTGAGGTAGTGCGCGCGCAGGGCGGGGTGCTCCAGCGTGCTGGCCAGCAGCCGGTACACCTCGATCAGGGACTCGTGGTCATTGCGAGCCGCGTAGTGGGCCTCGAGCTGCGTGAGCAGGCCCACCTCGGTGGGCTTCAGCTCCAGGCACTGCTGCCAGGCGGCCTTGGCGTCCGCCTCGCGAGACAGGCGCTCCTCGAGGATGGTGGCCTTCTCGAACAGGAGCGTGGCCTTCTGGCGAGGCTCCTCGGTGCCGCCCAGCTCCGCGTCCAGCAACTGGATGACCATCTGCCAGTTGCCCACGTCCGCGAAGAGGCGGCGCGCGGCGCGGATGTTCACCAGGAACTTGGGCGCCAGCTTGTAGGCGTTCTGGAAGGCGACGGCCGCGTTGCGTGGGTTCTTGAGCGTCTCTTCCCAGACGAGGCCCATCTCATGGAAGAGCAGGGCGGCGGCCTGCGGATCGCTAGCACTCTGGGCGCGGGCTTCGCGCTCCAGCGCGGCGAGGCGCTCGCGGGCTTCGTCCTCGGGAGAAGTGGCCACCGGCATCGCGCTCAGGTTCTGGGCGAGGACCTCGGTTGCGGGCCTCGCGGCAGTGCCGGCGGGCACGGGGATGGAGGCAGAGGACGAGGTCCTCGTGAGATCGTTCTGCTCGCTCATGGGGAAGCAGGCTCCGGCAGAGGGGAAGTCGTGGCTGCGGCTCTGGCCCTCGGGGTCGTAACACGTGCTTGCCCGGCCTCTCAAGATCCCGACTTCCTTGGCGAAAAGGGCGGTTACCTGCCTGGGAGCCGGGGGAACAGGGGCTTGGGACGAGCGCCGTACCGCGTTACGGTCCAGCGATGCCCGATTCGCTCTCGAAAAGAGACGTCTTTCGCGTGGGTTTGATCGGCTATGGCCTGGCCGGAGCCAGCTTCCATGCTCCACTGCTGGGCAGGGAGCCGGCCTTTACTCTGAGTGCTGTTGCCACAAGGAGTATTGACGCGGTAGCGCGGGACTGGCCGGGGGCGCGCGTGCTGTCCGTGGAGGCGCTGCTGGCGGATCCGGCGCTGGATCTGATCATCGTCGCCTCGCCTACGGACAGCCACGCGGCGCTGGCGGAGCGGGCGCTGCGGGGCGGCAAGCACGTCGTCGTGGAGAAGCCCTTCACGTTGGACTCGGCGGAGGGTGTCCGGCTGGGAGCGTTGGCTCGGGAGCGAGGCCTCTGCCTGGCCGTCTTCCAGAACCGCCGCTGGGATGGGGACTTCCTGACGGTGCGCCAGTTGGTGGAGCAGGGGCGGCTGGGCAAGCTCTACAGCTTCGAGAGCCACTTCGATCGTTTCCGGCCGCAGGTGAAGAAGCGCTGGAAGGAGGAGGCCGGGCCGGGAGGTGGCTCGCTGTGGGATCTCGGCGCGCACCTGGTGGATCAGGCGCTGCAACTGTTTGGCCTGCCGGAGTCGATCACCGCCGACGCGGGCAGGCAGAGGCCCGGGGCGCAGGCGGTGGACTGGTTCCACCTGCTGCTGCGCTATGGCGAGCTGCGAGTCATCCTGCGCTCGGGCTCGGTGGTGCATGAGCCGTGGACGCGCTTCGTGGTGCAGGGCGAGGCGGATGCCTATTTCAAACAGGGGCTGGATCCGCAGGAGGACCAGCTCAAGGCGGGGCTGAGGCCGGGAATGGCGGGGTGGGGCGCCGAGCCAACGGAGCGGCACGGGCGGCTGAGCCGCGGCGGAGCCGTGCCCACGGTGCCGGGCCGCTACGAGGAGTTCTACCGGCAGCTCGCCGCCGCCCTGAGGGGAGAAGGCCCGGTGCCGGTGACGGCCGAGAGCGCCAGCGAGACGATCCGTGTGCTGCAGGCCGCGCACCGCAGTGCTGCTGAGGGACGGACCGTGTCGCTGGGCTGAATCTCGTGGGCGTTCATCCTCACGTCTGTCTTTGCTACTGCGCACTTCCGTCGTACTTGCCGCCCGTGCAGACCTTCTTGCCGTCACCGCTACGGGCCCAGCCATCATAGGCCCCCCCGCAGCAGACATCCGTGCCATCGGTGCTGGCCTTGTAGCCGTCGTACTTCCCGCCGCAGGCCACCTTCTTCTTGTCGTCGCTCTCGATCCAGCTCTCGTACAGGCCCCCCGCGCAGACATCTCCCCCGTCGTCGCTGCGCCCGGTGCCGTTGTACTTGCCGCCGCACGCGACCTTCTTGCGGTCGCGGCTGACCACCCAATTCTCATAGGCCCCGCCCGCGCACACCGAGGAGCCGTCCTGGCTGTCCAGGGTGCCGTCGTAGAGGCCGCCGCAGGCCGCGTGCTTTCCGTCCTCGCTCATGGCCCAGCCGTCATACCTGCCGCCCGCGGCCGCCTTCTCCTTGGCGGCGAGATAGCTGTCGGCGGCGCCGCCGCAGCAGGCCACCTTCTCGTCGATGCTCTTCGCGCAGCCCGTGTACTTGCCTCCGCACGCCACCCCCGTGTTGTCCTGGCTCTGGATGTAGCTGTCGGAGGCGCCTCCCGCACAAACGGACTTCTTGTCGTCGTGCGCGACCGTGTTGTCGAGCAAGCCGCCACAGGAGACCGTCGCTCCCGAGGACGCCAGCGACACCTCCTGCGAGGATTCGTCCTCGGAACCCACCTCCTTGGCCGCCTCCTCCTTGGCGGTACTCGTGGACTTGTCCTGGGCGAGCGCGAGGTGGGCGAAGAGCAGTACGAAGAGACTGAAGCGCTTTTTCATGGATCCTCCGAGGGCCTTGCCAGGCACGGGTTGCGTCTTTCCTGCTGCTGGGAAAGACGGTGGACCCTCGGTTCTGTGAA